>JBBSSY010000154.1:0-7444 GCA_038241595.1 Chitinophagales bacterium
AAGCACCCAATTTTATTAGGCCTGAAAGGCCACCAGACAAGAGCACAGGCTGCAGGCCTGTGTAAAAAACAGGTGAACGTCAAGGCCTGTAAGGCCGGCAGGTTTTTCGGCGAAACCTTATTGCTTTCTTTCGCCCTTTCAGGGCTCGACCGGCACAAACTAAACACAGGGCTATCGCCGTGTGCTCGACTATATCGGCTTTTAAGGCCTGCAAACTGCCAATTGCAAACTTGAAACCTTTAAACCTTAACTTGAAACTTGTAACCTTAAACTTCAACCTTAAACTTCCAACTTTAAACTTTAAACCTTAAACTTTAAACTACTCTTTTGAATCAAGCCATCATACTCGCCGGCGGACTCGGCACCCGGCTACGGAACGCCGTTCCGGATCTGCCGAAGTGCATGGCGCCGGTGGCGGCCAAACCTTTCATCGGGTACCTGCTGGATTACCTGCTGCAACAGGGCATCAACGACTTCATTTTCTCACTTGGTTACAGGCATGCCCTGGTTGAACAATATCTCCATCGCCAGTATGGAAACCACTTTATAAAATGTGTGGTGGAATGTGAACCGCTGGGTACGGGTGGTGGCCTGTTGCTCGCTTGCCGCCAGGCAACCAGCGAAAACGTATTTGTGCTAAACGGCGATACGCTGTTCCGGGTCAATATGCCGGCGTTGTCTGCTTTTCATTACGGGCACGGTGGCGACTGCACCATCGCATTGAAACCGATGAAAAACAGCGCCCGATATGGGCATGTAATCGTAGATAAAGATCAGTCCATCCTTGAATACCTCGGAAAAGAACCGGACGACAACGCCTTGATTAATGGCGGCGTGTACGCGTTAGCTATTTCTGCCTTCCTGCGCACCCAGCTCCCCGATGTGTGTTCTTTTGAGCGAGAATATCTTCAAAAAATGGGTGGTTCAAAGAAGCTTTTCGGAATGGTGCAGGATGAGTATTTCATCGATATCGGTATCCCGGAAGATTATGAAAGGGCACAAACCGAATTACGCCAAAATGTTGACACCAATGCTTGACCTGACGTTGATTGATACCTCATGGACCTTGTTTCTCGACCGCGATGGGGTTATAAACCATGAAAAAGAGATGGATTACATCTATCATTTTTCTGAATTCCAATTCTATAAAGGAGCAATCCACGCGCTTAAAAAACTATCCGATCGATTTGGTCGCATCATCGTGGTGACCAATCAGCGCGGAGTCGGGAAACTGTTAATGACGGAAACGGACCTTGTGAATTTGCATGACGAGATGCAATCGGCCATACGATCAGGTGGTGGACGCATCGATGCCATTTATTATTGCACGTCCCTCGAAAACGATCATCCAAACCGAAAACCGCAGCCCGGTATGGCCCTGCTAGCCCAACAGGATTTTACAGACATTGACTTTTCCCGTTCGGTGATGGTCGGGAACCGGATGAGTGATATGAATTTTGGCAGAAATGCAGGCATGCATACCGTTTATGTTCAAACCACTCATCCACGCCAACTCCTGCCAGATCCCCTCGTGGATCTACCCTTTCGTGACCTGGCAGATTTTGCAGCCCATTGCTGCTAATCGCCCCTCAACCGTTTGCTTTCTCGACCGAACCGGTTTCGATATACACCTTAAAATTTTTAATATCATCTTCGATCATCCGTGTAAAAAGCGGGTTTAACAGCCAGGCCAGGCCGCTGCCAATCTTACCAGCGGGTGGCCGATACGTAATCATCACGCCCAACTCCGTCCCCTGGTGACCCAGTGCATCCTTGAATGTAACCTTGCCTGCGTTTTCGATCGTGGCGCCTGGTAATGACTTCCAGGACAGCATCGTATTCTCTTCCTCCTTGACGATTTTAGCATCCCACCCGATGGTGGTAACATTACCCGGGAGATTTGCTTCCCAATGAGATTTTTTATCATCCGCTTCGCGCACGCTGGCAAGGTGTTTCATAAACAATGGCAGGTTTTCCAGCTTGCGCCAGAAATCATATACTTCACTCTTAGGTTTATTTACGATGAGCGTAGTCTGGATATTGACCGACTCGGCTCGGTCAGTATATTTGCTCCGCTGAATCTGGCTGTACAACGGGCAATGGCCGGATGCACCCCGGTAAACCAGGAAGCCACCAATAACCGAAGACAGCAGGCTATTCTTTTTAAGCGCCCGCACGATAAATAGGGATCCGGCAACAATGGATATCAATCGCTCGCGGTGATTCACATTGACTACCGTTGTGCCATAATTTTGAACTCGTTTGGGTGCGGCTGGGGAGAAATCTGAAGACATAATTTTCTTTTTTGTATACCCTATTCATACTAAAATCGGGCACAACTAAACATTCCCGCTTAAAAGCACAACGTTTTCACAGTTATTTGATAATGAATGAATTATAAAGGCGAAATAATTCCGTTACGATTGTAGCGATTCTCAAACTGGTTCGGTAAATATCCCTGGCAAAGAAATTGAGTATTTATTTACTCACTTGCATCAGAAATGATCGTTTTGTTAATGTTAACCCATATCCATAACCGCAGTACATTTTAAGTGGCTTCCCACGTTCTCAGTCAACATCAATGCGTATTTTTATACTGATTTTAAAACAATGAAAGTCTCCGGCCAGTTAGTTTTAGTATTTTTCTTATTGTTCGCGGCATACGTACCCGCCCCTGCACAAAAACTGGCCACCGCTGATAGAAAACTGTTTGCCAGAAAAGAAGATTCGCTCAAAATTTTTGCAGACAGCATGGTAAACGCAGTAGCGCCAGCTAGCCGCTTCCGCGCAGACAGCAATTTCGTAAAAATCCTGGTGCGCGTCCTGAAAACAAAAAATTCATTTTACTATCCCTTTGATTCGCTCATTACGGTCTCGAGACTCTATGCGCCGGATAGTACCTTCCGCATATTTACCTGGCAACTGAGGAAAGACGACTACATGTTCCTGCAAAAAGGCGCCATTCAAATGAAAACACCCGATGGCTCACTGAAGTTGCTTCCTTTGTTTGACGCATCGATGTTTACGGCGAAACCGCTCGACTCGGTGCGCACGCGCAGCAACTGGATCGGCGCGATCTACTACAAGATCATTCAAAAAACGTATAAAGGCAAAGACTATTACACGCTGCTCGGATTCGATGATTTTGGTGTCGGCAGCAACCGGAAATGGCTGGAAGTATTGACCTTTAATGAAGCGGGAGAACCCGTTTTCGGTGGTCCCTTTATTTCATTTAAAGAAGATACCACCAAACGAAAAGAACAGTTTCGATTTAATATCGAATATAAAAAGGAAGCACGTACCACCTTTAATTATAACCCGGAGATGGACATGATCATTTATGATCACTTGATCTCTGAAACTGAGGAGCCGGACAGAAAGGAGACTTTTATCCCGGATGGTGACTTTGAAGGGTTTAGATGGAAAGACGGGCAGTGGGTGCATGTAGATAAGGTCTTCGACTTCAAACTTGAAGACGGCAACGCACCCGTTGAACAACCCATTCGGGATGCATCCGGCAATATCAACGAGCAAAAGCTGATGGAAAGTTCACTCAAAAATCAATTAAAGGAAGAATCAGCAGCACCGCCAACAACTGTCCCGAAGAAACCGGTAAAAAAATAATCGGGTCGGTTATTCATCCAGTTTAAGCACGGCTAAGAAGGCTTCCTGCGGAACTTCTACATTTCCAATCTGGCGCATGCGCTTCTTACCCTCTTTCTGTTTTTCAAGCAGTTTTCGTTTGCGGCTGATATCACCGCCGTAGCATTTGGCCGTAACATCTTTGCGGATGGCACTGATGTTTTCCCGGGCAACGATTTTAGCGCCGATGGCAGCCTGTATGGCAATGGCGAACTGCTGGCGCGGAACGAGCTCCTTTAATTTTCCACAGAGTTTCTGGCCGAATTCATGCGAACGAGCCCGGTGAATCAATGCACTCAGTGCATCCACCTTATCCCCGTTTAGCATGATGTCCATTTTGCAGATATCACTCACGCGATACCCAATGGGGTGGTAATCAAATGAGGCATAACCACGCGTCTGGCTTTTCAACTTATCATAGAAGTCGAAAACGATTTCGGTGAGCGGTAATTCAAAAATCAGTTCGACGCGCGTGGTCGTCAAGTAACTCTGGTTGATCAGGATGCCTCTTTTTCCCAGGCACAGGGTCATGATATTGCCGGTATATTCCGGTTTGGATATAATCTGTGCGTTGATGAAAGGCTCCTCGATGCGTTCAATGCGGCTGGGGTCCGGCATTTCTGACGGGTTGTTGACAGTAATCACCTCCCCTTTTGTGGTGTGTGCAATAAAACTTACGTTGGGAACGGTGGTGATGACGGTCTGGTTAAATTCGCGTTCAAGCCTTTCCTGGATGATCTCCATATGCAGCATACCGAGGAAACCGCAGCGAAATCCGAAACCAAGCGCCTGCGAGGTTTCCAGCTCGTAGGTGAGGGATGCATCGTTGAGTTGCAGTTTGTCCATACAGTCGCGCAGTTCTTCAAATTCGTCTGTATTGACGGGAAAGATGCCCGCGAAAACCATCGGTTTTACTTCCTGGAAACCACGGATGCCTTCAGTACACGGGTTGGAAACCAGCGTAATCGTATCTCCCACGCGTACTTCTTTCGCGTTTTTGATCCCGGTAATGATATACCCAACGTCGCCGGTTTTTACTTCCGGTTTCGGGTCCATGGTCAATTTCAAGATGCCCACTTCGTCGGCTTCATATTCGAGGTCGGTAGAAACAAATTTTATTTTATCTCCTTTTTTCAGGCTGCCCTGCAGGATGCGATAATATACGATGATGCCGCGGAAGGAATTGAACACACTGTCGAAGATCAGCGCCTGCAGCGGTGCATCGGGGTCACCCTTCGGCGCCGGGATGCGATTGATGATCGCCAGCAGGATTTCGTCAACGCCGATGCCTGTTTTACCACTGGCCAACAAGATGTCTTCTTCCTTGCAACCGATCAATTCAATGATCTGGTCTTTTACTTCTTCGATCATCGCGCCATCCATGTCGATTTTGTTAATGACGGGGATGATTTCCAGGTTGTTTTCGATCGCCAGGTAAAGGTTAGAAATCGTTTGCGCCTGGATGCCTTGTGTGGCATCTACCAATAGTAAAGCGCCTTCACAGGCTGCCAGCGCACGGCTCACCTCGTAGCTAAAATCAACATGTCCCGGGGTATCGATGAGGTTGAAAATATAATTGACGCCGTTAAAAGGGTAGTTGATCTGTATCGCATGGCTCTTGATGGTAATGCCCTTCTCGCGTTCAAGATCCATATCATCCAGCACCTGCGCCTGCATGTCGCGGGCGGAGATGGTTTTTGTTATTTCCAGCAAGCGGTCGGCGAGTGTACTCTTGCCATGATCGATGTGTGCAATGATGCAAAAATTCCTGATATTCTTCATTCCGGTTAATCCTTTAAATGCGGTGCAAAAGTAATGAAAAGCAGTGAGCTGTGAACGTAGAACGATTTGCAGCAGGCCTTATTATTGTTTCGGAATGCATATAATATTGTTCCGCCTAATTTCCTGGGTGCCATGGCAGGGTATCGCCGGTTTCTGGCGATTGTAAAAAACAATTCGCTGCCGTCCTCATCATGAACGGAAAACGTTACATTCACAGCAAATTTATCCAATGGAAGTCAAGAGCCTCTTTGAAAAAGCTGTGGTGGATAGTAAGAACTTGCCGGTAAAACCAAGCAACGAAACATTACTAAACCTGTATTCCCTCTATAAACAGTCTACCGAAGGAGATGCCGGCAGTGACCAACCGGCCATGTTTGACTTTGTAGCCAAGGCGAAATATGAAGCGTGGTCTTCTCTCAAAGGCAAAACAAAAGAAGATGCGATGCAGGAATATTGCAACCTGGTGGAAAAGTTGAAAGAATAACTGGTTAACGACTTCCATATGTCTCATATAGTTCACTTATCTTCTTACCCACAACATCATAATTATACCCGGCGGTGGCATTACGGCTAATGGAGGCGGCATCATACCGGTGTAAATTTTCTGCCAGCTGTGTCATGGCTTCCTGCAACGCCTCACCGTCCTCCGACTCCACAAGGATTCCATTCCCTTCATTGATCACTTCGGCGATACCACCTACATTCGTAGCAATTACCGGTTTACCGCAGCACAGGGCCTCCAGGATCACACAGGGCTGGTTTTCGAAGCGACTGAATAAAACCAGGGCGGTAGCCTGCTGCATTTCGCTGGCAACCTGTTCATAAGACAACTCACCCAGCCAGGTGACGGCATGTTGTAAACCAAGCGAATTTGCATAAAACCTGGTCGCTTCATCGGCGGGCCCAATCATGACCAGTTGCCAATGATGATGCCGTTGCAAGAACTTTGCAAATACAACCAGCAGACCTGGAACATTCTTTTGATACGCCATCGACGACACATGGATGAACCGGTTTGTCTTTGACGGAGCAAATCCAGGGTTGAAAAAACGCGTGTTTACTACATTGGGCACGGGTATATACGGAATGGAAGCGATCTTCTTATTGATTTGTTGTCCCAATTGCGTACTCACCGGTAAAAGCAGGCTGGCCGACCGAAAAACACTGCGGTTACTTACTCTGAAAAGAAAATCCCTGTTGTAAAATGATTCTTCGGAGCGGGCATCGTAACCGGTCCAGTGTTCGGTAACCAGGTAGGTTACCTGGTATCTTCTTTGAAACCAACGCGCCACAACGCCTGCCCACATCGATACATGCACGTGCACTATTTTAGGCCTTCCCTGCGATATTACGAATTCACGCAAAAGCCTTTTGTAGACACTGAAATATTTACGCAGCGAGAGTATTCGGTCAATGGGTGTTACGCCGGTTTTCAACGAATGATAAAAGGCAATCACTTCGGTGAGGTTGCCATGTTGCTGCGTCTCAATCAATACATCATTCGTATGTATCGCGGATTCGTCTTTCACGACAAAAAATACAAAAACCTGGTTGTACAAAGCAGCGGCACGGGCGTGACGCTGGATAAAATCGCCTGACCAGTGATTGAGTTTGTTGGGATACCAGCTGACAAGCCATAGAATCTTTTCCATAATTACAACCGATTGTTCGGCCTGCGAGAGTTATAGATTAGCACGATTAAGTAAAAAATTCTTTGCCCAGCGAAAATCCGAACGCCTTATCGTTAAAAAATTGCTGATGGCCGAGTGGTGCTCCTTTTTGAAAAGCCATAGAAGATAGACATAATAAGCAATATACCCGGCACTGCTCACAAAGGCCGCCCCGGAGATCCCATATACCGGTATCAAGACAAGGTCGCCGGTAATGATGACAACAAGGCCAATCAAGCCACCGATTATGTTGGCGCGGATCCGGTTCGTACCAGAATAATAGGCTGCCAGCGGGTCAAGCGCTGAGAGAGCAAGGATTCCCGGGAGATGCCACCCGAAGGGCCGGTACA
>JBBSSY010000155.1:0-7434 GCA_038241595.1 Chitinophagales bacterium
GCTGGGTGCCGCATTTCAGAAAGTAAATTTTTTAAGGGATGTCAAATCGGATTTTACGGTGATGGATAGGGTCTATTTTCCGGATTGCGATTTTACGAACTTTACCGTCGCTGACAAGAACCGCATTGAAAGCGACATACAGAACGACTTTAACGAGGCTTTCGAGGGCATTCTGAGGCTTCCCATTAAAGCCCGTTTTGGCGTATACGTTGCGTACAAATATTACCTCACCCTTTTTAAGCGTATTAAACGCGTGCAGCCTTCCAGGATCATGGATGAACGCATCCGGGTACCTAATTACCACAAGATAATGATCATTCTGCGGGCAGGTTTGAAGAACCAGCTTAAACTCATTACGCCATCGGTGAACCGCTGATTGCATCGCTATCGTCTCATGTTTGATTATGCCCTGATCTGTAAACTGATTAATTTTGCTTCTTTATGAACGCACAACTATTGGCCGTGACAGAAGTCATTTTAGTGAACGAATTTGATGAACCACTGGGAAGCCTCGAAAAAATGGCGGCTCACCGGCAGGCCCTGTTACACCGTGCCTTCAGCGTGTTCATTTTTAACAGCCGTGGGGAGATGTTATTGCAGCAACGTGCCTTGTCTAAATATCACAGTGGTGGTCTATGGACGAATGCCTGTTGTAGTCATCCCATGCCCGGCGAAGAGACCCTCGATGCGGCCAACCGGCGGTTGTTCGAAGAACTGGGGATGAAAACATCACTAAAAAAGATTTTCGATTTCACCTATAAAGCGGGGTTCGATAACGGGCTGACGGAATATGAGTTTGACCACGTATTTATTGGAACATTTGATGGTGACATCAATGCAGATAGCGAAGAAGTGCAGGATTACCGCTTTATGCCGATGGAGGCATTGATGACTGCCATCCAGGAGGAGGAGGAATCTTTTACCGCCTGGTTTCGAATCGCGTTGCCACGGGTTGATCGTTGGCTGAAAGAACATAAATCATAACGTATGAACTGGATTGTATACCTGTCGATATTGGTAACGGTTTTTTTACTCATGGAAGGTGTTTCCTGGCTTACTCACCGGTACCTGATGCATGGCTTTCTTTGGTTCCTGCATGAAGATCACCACAAAAAACACCCGGGTTTTTTCGAGAAGAACGACAGTTTTTTTGTGATTTTCGCAGTGCCCAGTTTCTTTAGCATCCTGATTGGCACCATCAGGGAAAACTACTGGTTGCAGGCCATCGGCTTTGGGGTAATGGCTTACGGCTTTGCCTATTTCCTGGTACACGAAGTAATTATTCACCAACGCTTCAAATGGTTTACGCGGTCAAATAATTATTACATCCGCACCATTCGCTGGGCGCATAAGATGCATCACAAACACCTGGGCAAAGAGGAAGGCGAGTCATTTGGCATGCTGATGGTTCACAAAAAATACTGGGAGAAGGTGAAGCGCGACCGGCAACAGGCGATGCAAAACATGCACGCATGACTGCCCGGTCTGGTGATCATTTCGATTACATCATCGCCGGCGCGGGTGCGGCGGGGTTAAGCCTGCTCGTACGTATGATCAAAGCGGGTGTTACCGCCAGAAAGAAGGTATTGCTTGTTGATAAGGCACCTAAAAAAACAAACGACCGTACCTGGTGTTTTTGGGAAAAAGAAGCGGGATTGTTTGAACCAGTAGTCTTTTATTCCTGGCAACATATGGCTTTCCGCAGCAGGCGCTTTTCCAAAGACTTTTCTATGAGTCCGTACCGGTACAAGATGATCCGCGGGATCGATTTTTACCGGTATTGTTTTGAGATGATCTCTAATGAACCAAATGTTACCGTGCGGTTCGGCAATGTCTCTGATATGTATGGCAACAACGATGTAGCTGGTTTGTTGCTGGATGATCAGAAAGTGACAGCTGACATGATCTACAACAGCATCATTTTTTCACCGGATTACCTGCTTACTGACCAGCATCACCTCCTGCAGCATTTTAAAGGCTGGAACATTGAAACGGCGGAGCCGGTCTTTGACCCGGGCCGTGCCACCCTGATGGACTTCCGGGTGCCACAGCCCAAAGGGGCGGCTTTTGTGTACGTCATGCCTTTTTCCACACACACCGCATTGGTTGAATATACCCTCTTTAGTAAAAAACTACTTGCCCAGCCTGATTATGACAACGGCCTTAAATCATATATCCGCGAGCACATTACGGCCGTCCGTTACCACGTAAAGGCTGAAGAATTTGGCGTAATACCCATGACCCGGCACCGCTTTACGGCACCGCATCAGCGAATACTGCCGATCGGAACCGCTGGCGGGCAAACCAAGGGGTCCAGTGGTTATACTTTCCAGTTTATACAGCGGGCAACGGAGGCGCTGGTGCAGGGGATGGTGGCCGATAATAAAATAACGCACAAGGATACCCCTGCCAAATACCGCTTTTACGACAACGTATTGCTGAATGTGCTGGCCTCCCGCAAACGCGCCGGCGACGAGATCTTTACCCAAATGTTTGAAAAAAATAGCCCGGAGAACATCCTTCGCTTCCTCGATAACGACAGCAGTTTGATGCAGGAACTCCGCATTATCCGTTCGCTGCCTACCTGGCCTTTTCTTCGTGCAGCTTTTGAAGAACTGTCAGCGCCCACTCGTCGGATCCGATAAGAGCAGCATCATCCCCCCGATTTCTTTATCTTCATGTTTGTGAATGATTCTACTACATTTGTGGCATTTTCAGGCTCGTGCAATGATTGCTGACATGTAAAAATTACTGAATGTATTTATTAGGTATCGATGTAGGCACTTCTTCCATCAAAGTATCGCTGGTGGATGCGCAATCGCGTGAATGCATCGCGGCGGCCCAGTACCCGGACTATGAAACACCAATTGTCTCTCCTAAACCCGGTTGGGCGGAACAATCGCCGGAAATGTGGTGGGAGCATGTTCAGCAAGCCATTCTCCGCTTAACCGCCAATTCCAGCCATAAAACGGACGATATCATGGCCCTTGGCATCGCCTACCAGATGCATGGCCTGGTGGCGGTGAATAAAGACCTTACTGTACTATTCCCTTCCATCATCTGGTGCGACAGTCGCGCGGTTGAAATCGGCGACCGCGCCTTTCATGCCATTGGTGAAGAGAAATGTTTGTCGCATCTGTTGAACTCGCCGGGCAATTTTACAGCGGCCAAACTGGCGTGGGTAAAGGAAAATGAACCAGCGTTATATGCCCAGATTTACAAGATCATGCTGCCGGGCGACTTCATCGCCATGAAACTAACCGGCGAGATCACCTCAAGTATTTCCGCATTATCGGAAGGCATTTTCTGGGATTTCAAAAGCAATTCACTGTCAACGGACGTGATGGATTATTTTGGATTTGATCCTGCCGTGATCCCGACGGTACAGGAAGTCTTTTCCGACCACGGCAGGCTGCTACCGGCGGTTGCGCAACGCTTGTCGCTGAAAGCTGGCATTCCTGTTACGTATAAGGCCGGTGACCAGCCAAACAATGCGTTGTCGTTGAATGTGCTGGAGCCCGGTGAAGTGGCCGCTACTGCGGGCACTTCCGGCGTTATCTACGGTGTCAGCGATGCGCTTACGTTCGATAAGGAATCCCGTGTCAATACATTCGCGCATGTAAACCATTCATCCGGGCTTGGCCGGCTTGGGGTTTTGCTTTGCATCAACGGAACGGGTATCCTCAACCGTTGGGTAAAGAACCTGTTTTCGCCGGATGCCGGTTATGCCGAATTGAACAAAGAGGCACAACAAATAAAAGCAGGTTCCGAAGGGCTGCGGGTTTTGCCGTTTGGCAACGGCGCGGAACGAATGCTGGGCAATAAACTCGTGGGTGCGCAATTTCACAACATCGATCTCAATCTTCATACCCGGTCGCATGTGTACCGGGCGTCGCAGGAAGGCATCGCGTTTGCGTTTAGATACGGTCTCGATATCATGCGCGAGAACGGCATGAACCCGACGGTTATCCGGGCAGGCATGGCCAATTTGTTCCTCAGTGAACTGTTCATCGAAGCATTCGTCAATGCCACCGGTGTTCCGGTGGAACTCTACCAGTGCGATGGCAGTGTGGGTGCCGCGATCGGCGCAGGTATCGGTGTGCAGCAATATTCATCCCGGGAGGCATTTGAAAATACACGGCCGATCAGGCTGGTGGAACCCGCCGGGGATAACGATTATGAAGCGTTTTACCGGGATTGGCTCGGTTGCCTGGAAAAGGAGTTGCAGTAGTCGGCCTGATTACATTATTTTCAGGAGGAAATGGTCATCCACTCCGGGAACGGTTTGGCGTGGGTAACCACAACACGGAAATTATTATCATCACTAATCTAATAGCATGTCAACTATGGCAAACATTGTAACCGGGGATAAAGAATATTTCCACGGAATAACCCATATTCCTTATGAAGGTCCGCAAAGCGATAATCCGATGGCTTTTCAATGGTATGATGAAAACCGCGTCGTCGCAGGTAAAACCATGAAAGACTACCTGCGTTTTTCCTGCGCCTACTGGCACTCATTTGTAGGAGACGGATCTGATCCATTTGGCGGGCGCACGCATGTGCTTGCCTGGGACAAAAAAAGCGACCCTGTAGAAAGGGCCCGTGATAAGATGGATGCCGCGTTTGAATTTATCACCAAGATGAAACTGCCCTTCTATTGTTTCCATGACGTGGATGTGGTGGATTATGGCAATGATATCGTTGAAAATGAAAGAAGGCTGCAAGCACTCGTTGACTATGCCAAAGAAAAACAGGCGGCCAGCGGCGTGAAGTTGCTCTGGGGTACCGCCAACCTGTTTTCGCACATGCGATATATGAACGGCGCTTCTACCAATCCCGATTTCCATGTGCTGACTCACGGTGCCGCACAGGTGAAAGCAGCGCTTGATGCAACCATTGCATTGGATGGTGAAAATTATGTATTCTGGGGTGGCCGTGAGGGTTATATGAGCCTGCTCAATACCAACATGAAACGCGAACAGGAACACCTGGCAAAATTCCTGCATACGGCGAAGGACTATGCGCGTAAAAATGGCTTTAAAGGCACCTTCTTCATCGAGCCTAAACCATGTGAACCAACAAAGCACCAATATGATTACGACAGTGCTACGGTCATCAGCTTCCTGCGCCAGTACGATCTGATGGATGATTTCAAACTGAACCTCGAAGTAAATCACGCCACACTGGCTGGCCATACTTTCCAGCACGAGTTACAGGTAGCGGCAGACGCCGGCCTGCTGGGTTCCATGGATGCCAACCGCGGCGACTACCAGAATGGCTGGGATACCGACCAGTTCCCGAATAACCTGAATGAACTGGCAGAGGCGATGCTCGTGGTACTGGAAGCCGGTGGCGTAAAAGGTGGCGGCATCAATTTCGATGCAAAGATCCGTCGAAACTCCACCGATTACCAGGACCTGTTTTATGCGCATATCGGCGGCATGGACACGTTTGCCCGTGCACTGATCATTGCAGATAACGTGCTGCAGAAATCGGACTATAAAAAATTGCGTACCGAAAGATATGCATCATACGACAGCGGGAAAGGAAAGGAATTTGAAGAAGGAAAACTGACCCTGGAAGACCTCCGAGCCTACGCCATCGAAAATGGCGAACCGGAAGTAAGAAGTGGCAAACAGGAATACTTCGAGAACCTGATTAACCGGAACATACGTTGACTCGTTTCGGCTCACAGCGTTGACAAATAGTTTATGGGGCGGCTGATAAAAGAAAGTTCCATAAAAATAGCTATTCTTATATTCATCGATTTAATATATTGGATGGAAACAACGGGAATAAAGCGTCATGACTTTTTGAGTGAACCGGGAAAGAAATAAAATTTTGATAAGAAGTATAGCTTCAATCTACAAACAACAAAATAATAAATGGAAGTCATCAACATAACTGTGATTGGTTTGGGATACGTCGGGTTACCACTTGCCGTGGAATTTGCAAAGAAGTATCCGGTCAGCGGCTTTGATATCAATAAAAAAAGGATTCTGGAGTTAATGAATTGCATCGATACAACACTTGAAGTGGACGAAAGCGAGCTTCGATCTGTGTTAAAGAAAGAAAATAACGCCGGGACCGGGATTTATTTTACTGACCAGTTAAATGAAATTCAAGCATCTAATTTTTATATTGTCACTGTTCCCACGCCGGTAGATCGGTATAACAAACCTGATCTGACTCCGTTATACAAAGCAAGTGAAACGGTTGGTAAAGTGCTGAAAAAAAATGATATTGTTATCTATGAGTCGACCGTTTACCCGGGGGTAACCGAAGACGAGTGCGTACCTGTACTTGAACGGTTTTCCGGGCTTCGATTCAACACTGATTTCTACGTCGGTTATTCGCCGGAACGGATTAATCCGGGCGATAAATTTCATACGGTTACAAAGATTAAAAAGGTAACCTCTGGTTCTACACCAGAGTCTGCCCAACAGGTGGACGATTTGTACAAAAGCATTATCACCGCAGGTACTCACCTGGCACCTTCTATCAAAGTCGCGGAATCTGCCAAGGTTATTGAGAATGCCCAACGGGATATTAATATTGCGTTTATTAATGAACTAGCAAAGATTTTCAATCACCTGAATATAGATACCAGCGAAGTGCTCGCCGCTGCTGGCACAAAATGGAATTTTTTATCGTTCAAACCAGGTCTGGTCGGCGGTCATTGCATTGGCGTGGATCCATATTACCTGGCACAGAAAGCGATTGAGGTGGGGTATCATCCCGAGATCATCCTGGCAGGGCGACGGTTAAATGACAGCATGGGCGCTTATGTTGCCGATGAGGTGATCAAGTTGATGATACGTAAAGGCATCCAGGTGGTAGGCAGCAAGGCCCTGGTGCTTGGAATCACATTTAAAGAAAATTGTCCGGATGTGCGAAACACAAAAGTGATCGATATTGTCCGTCATCTTAAGAATTACCATATAGACGTGGATGTGCATGATCCGTGGGCGGATCCGAAAGCGGTGTCGCATGAATACGGCATCAATACGATGCAGCAGATGCCGGCCGACTGTTCCTATGACGCGGTTATAATAGCCGTTGCCCATGACGAATTTAAGTACGAACTGGTACGCAATCTTTGCAGCGAACGGTCGGTATTATATGATGTAAAAGCGGTTTTTGACAAGGAGCTTGTTGATGGAAGACTTTAATAACGGAACTATGTACAACAATAATTTTCACAGCCGGGATCTCAGCAAGCTTCAGTTTTTAGTAACTGGCGGAGCAGGTTTTATAGGGTCAAACCTGGTTGAGTACCTGCTCACTTACAAGGCTGCGAAAGTTCGTGTACTGGATAACTTTAGTACCGGTTCACGCGCTAATCTCAGTATGTTTTTTGACAATCCTGCTTTCGAATTGATAGAAGGAGACATCCGCAACCTGGACGACTGCCGTCGCGCCGTTGACGGA
>JBBSSY010000156.1:0-7418 GCA_038241595.1 Chitinophagales bacterium
GCTGCGATATCCGCCCTCACGGCGATAGACTTCGTATGAACGAATCCCTTCGACGTGTGCTTTTTCAAGTAATAATTTTCTTGCCATGTTACATTTTTTGCTATCAGCTTTGAGCTATCAGCTTTGGGCTATCAGCTATGAGCTATCAGCTTTGAGCAATCCGCTATGAGCTATCAGCTTTGAGCTATCAGCTATCAGCTTTTATTAGCGTTTTCAGTGGGCAATTTGAAGTAGTTCTTATTTATTATATTATACCTCATACCCACACCCCTCACCCCTAATTATTCACCGCCGCATTCTTCCTGCATTCCTCGATGATCGCATCTACTTTTTGCGGCGTAAGGTGCTCCCGGAAATGTTTGCCAAGCTGCATCATCGGTGCATACCCACAGGCTCCGAGACATTCTACTGTTTTTAAGGTAAAAAGTCCGTCGGTGGTCGTTTCGCCCACACCGATACTCAACGTTGTTTTTATATAATTAATGATGTCGTCACTGCCGTTGATCATGCAAGGCCCGGTCTGACAAACTTCAAACACAAAACGTCCTACCGGCTTCATGTTGTACATGGAATAAAAGGTAGCCACTTCGTATACTTCGATCGGCTCAATATGTAACAGGGAAGCAACGTAATCCATGACAGGCACATCGAGCCAACCACCGAATTCATCCTGCGCCAGGTGCAAAAGAGGCAGCAGGGCGCTCTTTGATTTCCCTTCGGGATATCTTGCAATGATCTCCGAAACCTTTTTCAGCTTATCCTCAGAAAATTTCATTATTTGTTATTGACAGTTTGAAATGCAGTTTAAAGTTTTGAATTTACAGTTGGCAGTTTTCGATTGCATTTTGCAGTATTCCGTTTGCAGTTGGCAATTTAAAGAACTCATTCCAAGCCGTCTCGACAGGAATTAACTCCCACATTCTGACTCAGCCGCTCTCTCCGCGCGTTTCCTTATATTCAACTTTAAACTTTAAACCTTAAACCTTAAACTTCTTCTTCTATCCATCCATCTCACCAGCGATCAAATTCAAGCTACTCAGGGTTACGATGGCATCGCTTAGCATACTGCCCTTGACGATTTCTGCGTAAGCCTGGTAATAAATAAAACAAGGGCGGCGAAAATGCAACCGGTATGGAGTACGTCCGCCGTCGCTGATCAGGTAAAAACCAAGCTCCCCGTTGCCGCCTTCTACGGAATGGTACACTTCACCGGGTGGAATATCGGTTTCACCCATCACGATTTTAAAGTGATAAATGAGCGCTTCCATCTTCGTATACACATCTTCTTTTTCAGGCAGGTAATATTCAGGTGCATCAGCGTGAAATACCTCGGCTTCGGCGCCTTTGAATTCCTGCACTTTGCGATAAGCCTGCGTAATGATGCTAAGCGATTGCTTCATTTCTTCATTACGAACCATAAAGCGGTCATAATTATCGCCGGTGGTGCCTACCGGTACGATAAAGTCGAAATCCTCGTAGCTGCTGTACGGGCTATGCACACGTACATCGTAATCTACTCCCGACGCGCGCAGGTTAGGGCCGGTAAAACCATAATTCAATGCGCGCTCTGCGCTGATGCCGCCGGAGCCGATCGTTCTTTCCATAAATATGCGGTTACGCATAAAAAGATTATTGAATTCGGCAAGTACTTTTGGATATTCTTCGAGGAACCGTTCCAGTTTCTGGAATGCGGTATTGGTAAAATTTCTTTCAAAGCCGCCGATGCGGCCAATATTGGTCGTAAGACGGGAGCCGCAGATCTCTTCATAGATTTCGTAGATCAATTCGCGGTATTGCATCACATATAAAAAGCCGGTGAATGCACCCGTATCCACACCCACAATAGAATTGCAGATCAGGTGATCGGAGATACGAGCCAGTTCCATGATGATTACGCGGAGATAATCCACGCGCTTAGGCAGTTTTAAACCGAGCAATTTTTCACAAGTCTGGTGCCAGCCCATATTATTGATGGGAGACGAGCAATAGTTCAACCGGTCTGTAAGCGGTGTGATCTGGTACAGCGGGCGTCGTTCAGCAATTTTTTCAAAAGCCCGGTGTATGTAACCGATGGTTTGTTCTGCATCTACGATCCGTTCCCCATCCAGCTCCAGGATATTCTGGAATACACCATGCGTAGCCGGGTGCGTAGGTCCCAGGTTAAGCGTAGTCGTCGTCTTCTCTATACTCCCTTCCGGTAATTTTATATGATTATCAGTCATCATTATCTTTTAATAGCCAACCATAAACCATAAACAACAAACCTTAAACTTTAAACCTTAAACCTTAAACTTATCTATCCCCTTCCAAACATCTCATCATCCTTGTCGCGCCTGGTCTGATCCTCAAGAGGAAATTCCTTCCGCATCGGGAAGTAATCCATCTCCTCTACGTTCTGGATGCGACGCAAATTGGGATGACCGACAAAATTGACCCCGTAAAAATCATACGTCTCACGCTCCATCCAGTTGGCGCATTCGTACAATTTGGTGGCAGTATATACATCCGGGCGTTCGCTTGGTGTAAATACCTTGAATCGAATCCGTATATTATCAGCCAGGTTATGCAGGTGGTAAACCACGGCAAGTTCTTCATCCGTCCTTTCGGGGTAGTGAACTGCGCAAAGGTCGGTCAGAAATTGAAAACGCAGCTCCGTATCATCAAACAGGAACTGCATTACTTTAAGATTAAGGTCTTTGGGAGCAGTGAAAGTCAGCAGGCCATAGGGCTCTTGCCAGTCGGTCAAGAACTCGCCGAATTTGTCCGTTAATTTTTGCCTGATCGTCTCATTGCTTAGTTCCATCATAACCTGTTCGTTTAACTGTTCCGCTCCGCAAATTTATTGTATGCCATAACTTTCCATGAGTTCCTTATATTTCTCTCCATTTCTCCTGCGCAGGCTTTCCTGGCCAATCAGTTCCTGTATTTTCAAGACGCCGTCGAGAATCGCTTCCGGGCGCGGAGGGCAACCGGGAACATAAACATCAACAGGGATAATCTGGTCGATGCCTTGTAAAACAGAGTATGAATCGAATATGCCACCACTGCAGGCACACGCCCCCACTGACAATACCCAGCGGGGTTCTGCCATCTGCAGGTAAACCTGGCGTAATACGGGACCCATTTTTTTAGCGATAGTTCCCATAACCATTAACAGGTCACACTGACGCGGCGAAAAGCCGATACGTTCAGCACCAAAACGGCCCAGGTCATAATGGGCGCCCATGGTAGCCATAAACTCAATTCCACAACAAGAAGTGGCAAAAGGCAATGGCCAAATGGAATTTTTTCTTGCCATGCCCACCAATCCGCTAAGTTTAGTGGTAAAAAAGCCGTCTCCCACGTGGCCTTCGGGAAGTTCGCCGACTTCCATCACCTTTCCACCAGGATTTTTTATGTTATATTGAACCGGACGTGCCATAATAATACTCCTTCCGCTGTTAAGCGTTTAATTTGCTGAATGAATTACCATTGTATAACAACGCCTGGCTGAAGTTGTTGTACGTAAACCGGCCGTATTTCAATGCAAACAGCCGGAAAACGGGGTTCGAACTATAAACTCCCGCATCAAAGTAAAATTGTTAATGCCTTATTCTTCCCATTCAAGTGCACCCTTTTTCAGGATGTAATAAAAGCCGGCCATAAAGAACCCCGTAAACATGATCACAGCGATAAATCCATCCCAACCGAGTGCCCGGAAATTAACTGCATAGGGATAAAAAAAGATTACTTCCACATCAAATAATACAAACAGGATTGCTACCAGGAAATATTTGATCGCCATCGGCTGCCTGGCATTCCCCACACTTTCAATACCGCTTTCGAAATTCTCCAGCTTGTCAGACGTTTTTCGCTTGGGCCCCAGGTAGTGAGTCAACGCCATCATAACACCGATGAAGAGAATCGCAAACAAAAACTGCAACCCGATCGGCAGGTAGTTCATTGAACTGTTTGTATCAACAAGATTGGTTTGCAGCAGGATAAAATGCATGAAAGATATTTATGGGAGCAAAAATAAGGCAGCGACGTCATATAACCACTTACAATTTGTAAGGCTATCATTAAAAATCCCCTGCCTTTTACGAGGCAGGGGATGATATTAATAGATAGAATTTATCGTAAGATTATTACTTCTTCGGCTTCTTTGCTGCCGGCTTGGCAGCGGTTTTCGCGGGCGATTTTGCAGTCGCGGCTTTCGGAGCCGGTGCAGGTGGTGCCTTTAAAGCCTTGATGTACTTCGGCGCGTCTGCATTTTCAGGGTCGAGTACCAGAACGGCTTCCAGTTCTGTGATCGCTGAATCTTTCTGCTTGGCAATATTGGCGTAATAAGTAGCCAGGTAACCGTGCGCCTGGATCAATTGAGCCTTGTATTTATCTTGTGCAGTATCTGCATAGGCTATCAAACGTTTGTAAGGTTCTATGGCAGTACCCTGTTCCATGGTAGTATCCAGCTGCTGCGCTGACCTTGCGCACCATAAGTAACCAAAAATTTCTGTCGGGTATTTAGTGGTATACACGTTACAGAAGATACTATCTGATGCCTGGAAATTACCTGCCTGGTAATTGGCAAAACCCAGGTCGTAAAGATCCCTGTTCGTTGGGTCTTTTTTTGTATTGTAGACTTTGCTTAACCAGTTAACTTGTTCAGCCTTGTTACCCGCTTTGCCGGCAAACGCTGCCGCCTGGGTCATGAGGTCGAGTTTGCCAGCTACTGACGTATCCATATCCACAGCAGTGCTATAACTTTCTAAAGCCTGGGTTTCGTTACCCGGAAACTTACTTAACAATTTTGCACGGAAAACATAATCAAGCGGCAGAAATGACTCTTTTTTTTGTTTTTCAAAGTATTGATCCAGGTATGTTTTCGCGTTGGTAGAATCTTTCAGTTCATCATAGCTGTAAGCAACCAGTTTGTAGTAACGTGGGTCAGTTTTATCTCCCAGCGCGGTAATTTTTGTTTTGGCAGAATCGATAGAAGCCTGGTAGTTACGGGCAGCATACAATAAGCTGATGCGGTCATAATCATTGGATGGCTTGGCATCAGAAACAGCCAGGTATTTATCAAAATATTCCTTTGCCTTATTGATGTCGCGGGAATACCAGTAGAAGAACAAATCATAATATGCCGGTGCATAGTTTGGGTCAAGCGCTACCGCTTCCTGGAAGGCCGGCAGAAAATATTCCGGGTTATTCTGCGTCAGGTAAACGCGTCCGATCCGATATTTGGCAGCTGCCAATTTAGGGTCTAAAGACAAGGCTTTCTGGTAAGCGGTTACTGCGCCGCCACCGTCAATAAGTTTCCGGTATGCATCGCCCAGGATCATGTAACTGTCTGCGTTGCGTGGATCTTTTCTTTCTGAAGCAACCGAATTAATTTTTTCAATCGCGTAGTTTGCATCGCCCAGCGTTGCGCGGGTGTTTGCCCGGCCCACGGCATTCAAAATATTAATATCCTTTCCTTTAGTGAGGCTGATGGCTGTTTCAAAACGTTGCTTTGCATCTGCAACTTTGTTTTCCATCAATTCTATCTGGCCCATTCCAACCAATAACAATGGCGCATTTCCATTGGTAGAAAGTGCCTTCTGGTAAAGATCTTTAGCAGCCAGGGAGTCATTGTCTTCGATCATTGTTTGTCCTAACCAGTACACGGCATCAATATTATTTGGGTTTGACGCGAGTAACTTGTTGAACTGATCGCGGGCGCTTGAGTATCTTTCATAGTAAAGAAACTTGCGTCCCTGGTCGACGTTCTGCGCATATATCCCCTGGTATGCGACAAGTGTTAGTAATACAATGAGGGTAACTTTCTTCATAATCAATTCCTTTTTTGAATTTGTAAATTTAATAAAAAGCTGCTAATAAAAAATTATTCACTAATGCCTGCATTCCGGATTTCGAACTGCATTTTTGCGGGCCATAAAAAAGCCCGGCGAAAGATCAACTGCCCTCTTTCGTAAATGAGAAAATTTGCGAACCCGCTGCCCAAACCTTCGTAGTTTTCCTTGACGATATAATGCAATCCGCGAACCAACGGGTACCGCCTGGTGGCGATATTTGCCTGGTAAGGCTTTACGTAAGCAACCGGTTTGCAGATGGTGCATTCGAGCGACGCCACCTTCACATTTTTTTTAAAACTCAGCTGGTTTGCATCTTCCTGGTTGCCCACCCAGCTTACGCCAACGAAGCCGAGTGCGTCCGGATTGGCAGCCACGTAGTCGATCACGCCTTCGCTGGACGTTGCGGCCACCACGTTTTTACCAAATGGCTGGTCTTTCAGCAACGAGTCCTTTAAAAATCGAACCGTGCTGGTAGCGGTTAAACCATCCATCACTACCTTATATTTATAACCGCTTGTGCCTTTCAGCAGGGAACTAATATCCTTCATGTCAAAAATGGAGTCTTTCGCTTTGTTATTGACCAGTACGGTTACCGCATCGAATGCCATTTTACCCTGCAGAGGCCTAAATTGCAGCTTATCCATCAATAGGCTTTCTTCTTCTCTTTTCAATGCCCTGGTAATAATAACCATCCTTATGCTATCGACCAGGAGATCGTTAATACAATCTGCCTCTGGTTTGTAATGTGCGATAATTTTTGCTTTGGGATTGGAAGACTCAAAAACCCTGATTTGCGAATCGATAATGGGCTTGAAAGATTCATCGGCACTAATATGTATACTGCCGCTATTGATCGTATCATCCGGATATTTAACCGGTTGATTG
Source organism: Chitinophagales bacterium (assembly GCA_038241595.1). Classification (GTDB taxonomy): domain Bacteria; phylum Bacteroidota; class Bacteroidia; order Chitinophagales; family Chitinophagaceae; genus JADCRZ01. The sequence goes on from JBBSSY010000156.1 coordinate 6,723, forward strand.
TTTCCGCAACTGGTAATCACCAGGCAGGAAACAAGCAGGATGGCAAGCTGGTTAACTCGGTTTATGTCGCGGTATCTCATTCTGAATAATAGTTTTTCTTGTAACCGCGGTACATACGCCATCCTCCGTATATTATACACATACCCGCAAAGAAGTATCTGAAAAGTGGTTCAATATTAAAGTTAATTCCAACATTTGGCGCAATGGCAAAAAATACACCAAATCCGAGAATAACAAGGCCCATTCCTAGGTCCATCACCGAACGCATCACCATATAATTTTTCGTCCGGTTTTCTTTTTGATCGATCGCCATGTCAGTAATTATTAATTTTTTGAATGAATGATCGCACCCTTTGACATAGAGGACTTATTATGGATTGCTAAAAAGCATCGTTAAAGCGGGTTGGCAAGATAATAAAATTTTGCATGTATATATTTGCGCGGTCTGAACATTTGCCTGCCGACGAAGTAATTTTACCGTCCATTTATAATTCCTGTTGTTTGAAGGCGCTGAAACCTACCATAAATCATACCAGATGTCGAAAAATAAGTCGCCTGGCAGTACCTTATTTGTATAAAAACCTGGCTTTATTGACAATCATTGGTACACTCATTCGGTAGTTTGATAAAAGATGCATCAACCTGTCAATTCCACACCTGGTAACCGGGGTGGACGGTGTTTTGCCTACCAATTAA
>JBBSSY010000157.1:0-7417 GCA_038241595.1 Chitinophagales bacterium
GCCGCACCTGGTCGGTATACCTGAATTTCTCGATCGTTATATCAAGTAGATCTTTATAAATAATCATTTTAATCGTTGAGCGGCCACACCGGTTTGCGTAATAGAAACGGGGTTGATCATACCCTTCGCATCAAAGGACATTTTATCGATACAGGTCACGCGGTGATTCGCCGCTTTCTCTCCCAGCGGCCGCCGGTGGTACACGATATACCATTGATCCTTTAACTGGTTATGGATCACCGAGTGATGCCCTGCACCTGTTGCCACACTGGTGTCCTGTTGCAGGATCTTGCCTACCCGTTTAAACGGACCAAACGGTGAATCCGCCACCGCATAGGCCACTGAATAATCCGGTCCGGTCCAACCACCTTCCGACCACATAAAATAATACTTATTGTTGCGCAGGAACATGATGGGGCCCTCCACGTAATTTGCCGGTGTTATCTCCCGGAAAACAGTACCATCATCGAAAGGAATAAAACCGGTGAAATCATCTTTCAGCCGCGCGATGTTACAATGCCGCCAGCCGCCATAGATGATGTAGTATTTGCCGTCCTTGTCTTTGAAAACAAACTGGTCGATCGGCTGGGCGCCGTTGTGAAATTTGTCAATGAGCGGCTTGCCGAGATAGTCTTTAAACGGTCCCTCGGGGCGGTCTGCTACTGCCACGCCAATGCCGCCAGTTTCATTGTTATTCTGGATATCGTTGGCGCCAAAGAATAAAAAATATCGCCCGTTTTTCTGTACGATAGCCGGCGCCCACATGGCCCGTTTGGCCCATTTCACCTGTGCCGTATCGAGGATCTTTTCGTATTTTTTCCAGTGAACCAGGTCTGACGAGGAGAAGGCGTCCAGGAAAACCTGCTTGTTGTACGCATCGGAATAAGTGGGGTAGATCCAGTACTGGTTGCCGAAGATCGCTGCTTCCGGGTCGGCATACCAACCGGGGATCACGGGGTTGCCGGCATGGGGCGTGATCTTTTCCTGTTGGGCAAACAAGGCGATGAAAAATAAACAGGCAAAAACCGCGAAAATTATTTCTTTTCTCATGGCGATCATCTCATTAGTTAACGTGAGCTGCGTCAGCGGTGTCGAGCGCACGCAGCAATGTAAACCGGGTGTAAACCTAACCAAATATCCGACATGTTAAACAACCGCTATCGGTAGAACATACCGATTGCTATAAAGTCATGCCGCGGGATGGTTGAAAAAAATAACATCAAGTATCGTAGTCGCCAGTGCAATCCCCTTCATCTTAACAAAAAGTTCTGTAGCACTAAGCATGAACTGGATTAACTTTATTTTTTTACCATACTTGTTCCATTCCATCTCACCGTGTCACAATTTTGCTTCGCATGAAATCATTTTTTATCCCGGTATTGATTATTTTTTCAGGCCTGGCGTTTGTCGCCGGCAAGGTGCCTGTGAAAACGGTCGCTGATAAATTGCTTGTGTTAAAAAGACAGGTGATCAAAGACATCCTGGCCGCAAGAGTCAATGAAAAAGAAACCATGTTCGACATGGCGAAAATGGGTGCGGACGGTGCCTTTGGCGATATCGATTATACGGACAAAACCCGCGGTTCGTGGCCGGTGAATGAACACCTCGTGCGTTTAAATGACCTGGCGATTTTATACACCCGCCCCGGAACCAAATACACCGGCGACCGGGCGGTGCGCGACAAGATCGTACTCGGCCTGAACTACTGGTTTAAAAATGATTTTATTTGTCCCAACTGGTGGTACCCGGAAATTGGCGTACCTAAAGTGTTGGGACCAACCATGCTGTTGATGGAAGATGAGTTGACGCCGACGCAGATCGATGCCGGCATCCGGATACTGAATCGCTCGAAGATCGGCATGACGGGCCAGAATAAGGTGTGGCTCTCGGGTAACGTGGTTTATCGCAGTTTGCTAACGGGCGATACAACCGCCATACAGGAAGCCGTGAAGGCCATCCAGGAAGAAGTGGTGGTGTCTGAAGGGGAGGGCATTCAGCAAGACAACTCGTTTCACCAGCACGGGCCGCAACAACAATTTGGTAATTATGGCGCGGCCTATGCGGGAGATATCCTTAAATGGGCAGGCATTTTTCAAAATACGGCTTACCAGTTTGAACCGGATAAAGTGGCCATCATGCGCAACTACCTGCTTGACGGCATGCGCTGGGTAATCTGGAAAAACAAGATGGACATCAGTGCCTGCGGTCGGCAGTTATTTCCCAATACGCTGATCAGCAAAGCCAATAATATGAAATCGATCTTCGCCAGGATGCCGGCAATCGATCCGCCGTATGCAGATAGCTACAAACTGGCCGTCACCGATTTTGCGGGCGACAAACATTTCTGGAAATCTGATATGACGGTGCACCGCCGTGCCAATTTCTATACCTCGGTGAAGATGAGTTCAAACCGCGTAGGCGGTGCCGAGTCTTGTAATGAAGAGAACGTGCTCGGTTATCACCTGGGTGACGGCGCCACGTATTTCTACCAGTCCGGCGCCGAATACCTGAATATATTTCCGCTGTGGGACTGGAAGATGATCCCCGGCACCACCACTTATCACGACGAGGCGCCATTGCCGGTACTCCCCTGCAGCGGTTATCGTATCGCCAGCGATTTTGTCGGTGGGGTGTCTGATGGTATGAATGGTATCGCCACGCTGGCTTATCAACGCGACAGTTTATCGGCGCAGAAGTCCTGGTTCTTTTTCAACGAGGCCACGATCTGCCTGGGCGCGGGCATTCATTCGGAAGAAAACAAACCGGTGTTCACAACGGTCAACCAGAGCTTCCTGCATGGCGATGTGCTGGTAAAACAAGGCACGGTGGCGAAGACGTTGGAAACTGGCGAGCATGCGTTGAAAAATGTTCCCTGGGTGATCCATGACAATTGGGGGTACTATTTCCCGGGTCACGCGGCCATATCCATCACCAACCGCGAACAAAGCGGCAGCTGGAAAAAAGTACTCACCCGCATGCCGCCGACGGTAGAAAAAGGCAGTGTCTTCACCTTGTGGTTCGATCACCAGGCCAGGCCCGATTCTGCCCGGTATGCCTATTATGTGTTTCCCGGTGCCACGCAAAAAAATATTGAAACACTGGCCGCCGGCCTCACGGTGGTGGCCAACTCGGCAAAGTTGCAGGCAGTAGAAAGCAAATCATTGCAGGCTGCCGGGATCGTGTTTGTGCAGCCTGGGCAGGTGTCGCTGAAATTGTTTAAAAAAATCAGTGCAGACAAACCCTGCGTGGTAATGGCCGGGAAGAAAGGCGCCGGCATGGTGCTCCAGGTTTCCGATCCGACACATAATGAATCCGAACTGGTGATCGGCGTGGAAGGCAAACGGAAAATCAGCGGGCTTACTGCGAATTATGACATGCAGACAAAGATGTCTTACTTCACGGTTCACCTGCCGGAGGGCGCGGACGCGGGCAAGTCTATACCACTCGTTGTGGAGTAAAAATCATTTATGAAACTGATTAAAGTAATACCCAAAATATTTTACAGCGATATTCGCGTGGGCCTTAATTTATTCGTCACCGGGCTTAATTTTGCCATCGTCTACAACGAGGCGGATGGCCGCCAGCCGCTGTATATCATCGAACGGGACCAGGTTAAATTATCGCTGGTAGAAAGCGCCGAATTTGCGGCGAAGGACCGGCCAGAGATCCGCATCGAGACCGATGACATAGACGCGCTGTTTGAAATCATTCACGAAAAGATTCCCGAATTATTGCACCCCAACCTGGATGTGGTCACGTTGCGCCCCTGGGGGCTGAAGGAATTTGCGTTGCTGGATGCATCGGGTGTGTGCGTGATATTCCAGCAATGACTGTATGTGTGGCCCAGGTCTGTCATCGAAACAATACGCTACTCCCTGCCGCTACTCCGCTTCAAGCAGGTAAAAATCGTAGGGCGCCAGCACCAGTTTTTCATCACCGGTGGCAACATAAATCGTTTGCCCCCGCCAGTGATCGTAGTACCGGGTTAACGGGGTATCTCCAGGAATCGTCGACACGGGCAACTCGATGGTGCGACCACTAAAATTAAAAAATCCATAGAAATTTTTTGCCTGCCATGTCCTCACAAAGCCGGCCGTCTCCGCACTTCGGGTATTCATCCACGTGATATTGCTGTGGTCTGAAAGCATGGGCAGTTTTTTGCGGATGGAGATCAGTTTTTTTAAGCAGGAGAATACCTGGTTCTCCACTGTTCCGCTTTCATCGATCTTTTCCATCTTTTTCCAGTCGATCAGCGGCCGGTGCATCCACCGGTTGTCATAACTTTTGCCGGGAATATCGAGGTAGCCGTAGTCGTTGGTGAATGCGGCCTCATCACCATAGAAAAGCATCGGTACCCCGCCGATGAAAAAACTCATTGCCTGCATCAGCAGCATTTTTTGGATCGATAGGTCAATGCCTGCTATGTCGTTTTGTTCCAGGGCTTTTTCAAGTCCGCAAAGGGAAGCGAGGGAGCCGCTGATGCGGGCGTCTCCTGTTTTCGGGTTGTAGGCAAACAGGGCACCCCTGGCCGGTGAGTCGGGGAGGAGTCCGGCGTAATAATTCTTTAGAAATTCACGATGGGCACAAGGTTGAAAACCGGCCTGTACGATCATCGAGTCGTCGTAACCCAGGCCGATGTCGTCATGGCAGCGGGTATAGGTGATCCAGGAAGTGCCTTCGGGTTTCAGCATCAGTTCCGGCTGTGCAGCAAGCATAATGCGGGTATCGCCCGTGGCCAGGGCATCCCATTGCAACGCCATTTGCGTGGCATTGTAGGCGAAATCGCATTCATGCGCCCGGTAGTAACCGGTGCCGAAGTATTTCATAATCTCCGCGGGCGCCACGATCGCTTCGCCCAGCAGGGCCATGCCAGGTGACGCCACCTGTACGCATTGTTTTAGCAAACGCAGGATGGTATGGGCTTCCGGCAGATTTTGCGAGGCGGTACCCGGCCTCTTCCAAACGAAGGCGGGGGCATCGATCCGAAGGATGTCGACACCCAGGTTTGCATAGAAAAACACGATGTCGAGCATCTCGATCAGCACCTGCGGGTTGGTGTAATTCAGGTCCCACTGGTATTTATGAAATACGGTCATCACCCATTTATTGCACTCGGCCACATAACTAAAATTGCCGGGTGCGCTTTCAGGAAAAATTTCGGGCATTGACCGGTCGTATTCGTCGGGCAGCGTGCGGTCGTCGAAAAAATAAAAATAATCCTGGTAGTGTGTGTCACCCGCTTTTGCTTTCCGCGCCCATGCATGGAGGTGAGACGTGTGGTTGAGTACGATGTCCGTCATGAGGAACATCTTTTTTTCCATCAATTGCCGCTGTAATTCCTGCAGGTCTTGCAGTGTGCCGAAACGGGCATCAATTTTCCTGAAATTGCTTACTGCGTACCCGCCGTCGCTTTCCAGCTCGGGGCTTTCGAAGAGTGGCATCAGGTGTAATAAATTGACGCCGAGTTTTTCGAAGTGATCGAGTTTGTCGGCCAGGGTTTCCAGGTCGCCGCAAAAGCGGTCCACGTACAGGCTCATGCCCGTAATCTGGTTTGACAGAAACCACTGCCCCTGCTGCGCTTTCTGGAAGTCTTTTTCCCGGAGAGGAACCGGCCGGTTTTTATAACCCGAAATAATGGTGTCAACCAATTCCTGGAATTTCTGCGGCCCTTTTGGATGCTGCCGGTACAAGTCATGATAGAGCGTATGAATGGCAGAGAGGTTGGCCAGGAAGCGGGTGTAGAAGAGGTTGTCTTCGCCGGCAATTTCCGTCTGGTTCTTCAGGTAGTTATTGATCTGCTGGTGCAGCGGGTAATCGTACATGTGGCCGGTTATTTAAAAATATCGTTGCTGAGGTGTTTGAAAGCTTCCATGGCGCCCATATATTCACAGGTGCGGGCGCCTGCCTTGTTCGCGTTGTGGATGATCTGGATCCATTGTTCGGCAGACATGCGTTTGATTTCGCCCAGCGTCTTGTCACCCAGCTGGTACAATACAGCGCCGACAAACGCGTCACCGGCGCCGGTGGTGTCTACCGGCGTCACGGAAATGCTGGGGATGATCTCGGTGGTGTTGTTGAAACCGAGCATCGTGCCGTCTTTGCCGAGGGTGATGGCAAATACGGCGTCTGTTTTTTCCAGCAGCGTTTGGGCCGCATCGGCAACAGTTACATTGCCGGTGATCCTCATCGCTTCTTCGTCGCTTACCTTGAAGAAATGGCAACTTTTTAAAAAGTTCCATGACTGGTCGATGAACGCCTGCTGTCCGTGGCGGAAGAGCAGGTGCCGGTAGTTGGGATCGAAACTGATAAAGAGATCGCGTTGCAGGCTTTTATGCAGCAGGCCCTGGTAAGCCGTTTGCAGCGCCCCGGGCAGGAAGGCGGTGGCCGAACCAAAGTGAACGGTAGAATAGCCGTCGAGGTCGATGTTTTCGATCTCCTGCCGGCTCAGCTGGCCGTCGGCGCCGCGGTTGAAATAGAAGTCCCGTTCGCCGTTTTGCATCAGCGACACAAAGGCAAACGTCGTGAAATAGCCGGGATCTTTCAGCATCCAGCGCGTGCCGACGCCAAAGGACCCCATCGTGCCTACCAGGTGGTTGCCAAACGGGTCGTCGCCCACTTTCGCCACCAGGTCCACGTTTCCGCCAAGGGCTGCAATGGCGGCTGCAACATTGGCGGGCGCGCCGCCTGCTTTTTTGAGGAACTGCTGCCCCTCGGTCAGGCTCGTGCCAATGTCTGTGCAGATCATGTCTATGAGTGCTTCGCCGATGCAAATTATTTTCATGCTACGCTATTTATATGATTTGCTGACGCTGGTTTTACCAGCAGCAAGATACTACCGTCAATGCCCACCCGCTGCCATTGCCGTCACCAGGTCGGTGTCTTTTCTCCAGTTAACCTTTACCAGCAGCACGCTGGCGGCCCCGCAAATGAGCAGTACGCCTGCCAGCCTGATTACATTTTCCGCGTCGAGAATCCAGAGCAGACCGGCTGCCATCCAAAGGGTGCGGCTAAACGGCATGAAGAACAGGCCGATGCTGGCGAAGATCGCACCAATTAGAAAGTACGGTGTCCTGCGTCCCATTTTGCTCAGCGTTTTATCGCTCATTGCGCCGATGATTGGCTGAATAATGAGCCCGGTGAGCGGCCCTGTCAGCCACAGATAGAGAAGTTCCGCTTCGTTGGCCCCGAGGTATTTGTAAATAGGGCTCATGTTACTTTGCTGCAGGCCAAAGCTATACTGGATGCCAAAGAAACCGACATTCATGCTGACAATTTTCCAAAAGGAGAGTTTTGGTTTTTGAATGATCATCGGCCTGGCAATTTTCGTTCTTATTTGGGCATTGATATTAAGAAAAAATCCACAATAAAGGTTGAAAATCTAAAAAGAACACAAAGAGCCTATTGCAGGGGCGTGTCA
>JBBSSY010000158.1:0-7402 GCA_038241595.1 Chitinophagales bacterium
TGAATGCCAAACGTAAACAGGACCAGAAATTAAGCACCGCGATAAATGCAGCCATCCGCCGGGCTCGTGAAGAAGCCGCGCGGGAAGCTGCCGCCGTTGCCGCTGCGAAAAAGAAAAAAGCCGATGATCTTGCAAAAGCAAACCCAGCCACGACGCCAAAAGCAACCACCACTACCTCCGCACCGGTGTTAGCAAAAAAGGAACCGGTCGCGCCGAAAGCAACCAGTGTATTTGATGCCGACCCTGAATCCAAGGCACTGTCTGATGATTTTGAAAAGAACCGGGGAAGCTTGCCCTGGCCGATTGAATCGGGCCGTGTTTCCATGCATTTCGGTTCACAGCGGGTGGAAGGCCTCGAATCACTCACCTATGATAACCCGGGCATAACGATTGAAACCACTGCGGGTAAAGCGGTGAAGGCCATATTCGAGGGTGAGGTGGCGATGGTCATGAATATTGGCCCGGTGCAGGGTGTGATCTTGAAACATGGAAAGTATTTCACTACCTATAGTAATATGTCTTCGGCATCGGTTTCCAAGGGTCAGCAGGTAAAACGTGGGCAGGTCATTGGCCATGTCGCAGAAAAAGAAGATGGCAACGGAGATATTGAATTCCTTATCTCCAATGAAAAGAACCAGAATTTTAACCCGGAGTCGTGGTTGAGGAGATAGCAATCAGCAATCAGCAATCAGCAATCAGCAATCAGCAGTCAGCAATCAGCAGTCAGCTGTGAGCAGTCAGCTGTGAGCTATATACTTTGACTGCCATCCAAAAATATCCTTTTTAAGACTCATGATGCACGTCTGCATTCATACCATCTCCATATTAAATATATTTTAATTTTTTATAGTGGGCATGCTTCATAAGTGCCGCCCTGAGTTTTGCATGAAGGAGTGGTAACAACCTGAAGCGGTGACCTCGGCTGGAGGATAAATGAATATTTGGCAGGCATTATATGAATAAGTTCGCCGAAGGCGCTGATAGCTGATAGCTGATAGCTGATAGCTGATAGCTGATAGCTGATAGCTGATAGCTGACAGCTGACAGCTCACCGCTGCTACAAAAACCGGTTGTACAATGCTTCGTACTGCGGAATGATGTTGTGGATATCGAACTGCTTCGCTTGCGCCAGGGCGTTGGTCTTGAATAACTGCAAGGTCTCCGGCGTGCTCAAAATACTGAGCGCATTGGCGGCCATTTCCTCAATATCACCGGTATTGCTGAGGTAACCCGTAACGCCGGGAATGTTGATTTCCGGTAGCCCCCCGGCGTTGGTGCTGATAACGGGAACGCCGGCAGCCATGGCTTCGAGTGCCGCCAGGCCGAAACTTTCATACTCGGAAGGCAACAGAAACATATCGGAGATGGCGAGGATTTCTTCCATCTGCTCTTGCTTCCCTACAAAACGCGTAGCATCGTAGAGGCCAAGATCGCGGCTGAGACTTTCAACAACAGGCCGCTCTGGTCCATCTCCTACAAACAGTAGTTTACTGGGAACTTTTTTATGGATCCGGGCGAAAACCTTAACCACATCTTCCACCCTTTTTACCTTTCTGAAATTGGAAGCATGTAATAAAATGAATTCCCCGTTTGGTGCAATCACCCGGCGGAAGGCATCAATCGGTTTCTTCTGGAACCGCTCTACATCCACGAAATTGTGAATGACGTCAATCTCTTTCTTTATTTTAAACGACCTGAACGTTTCTTCGCGCAGGTTATGCGACACCGCTGTGATGGCATCACTTTGATTGATAGAGAACGTGACCACAGGTGCATACGTCTTGTCTTTTCCAACCAGGGTGATATCGGTACCATGTAGCGTGGTGATAACCGGGATCAACTTTCCCTGGTCTTCGAGGATCTTCTTCGCCATATAGGCTGCGGACGCATGCGGAATGGCATAATGCACGTGCAACAGGTCAAGGTTATTGTTGGCGATTACATCCACCATCGTACTTGCCAGGGCCGTTTCGTAGGGCGGGTAATCAAACAAGGGGTAAGTAGGCACCCTCACCTCGTGGTAAAAAATATTTGCGTTGAAGATGTTCAGTCTGACCGGCTGCTGGTAGGTGATAAAATGCACCTGGTGCCCCTTATTTGCAAGTGCTATTCCCAGTTCAGTAGCAAGAACACCACTTCCGCCGAAAGTAGGGTAGCAAACAATTCCAATTCTCATGATGCTTTAATTATATGTTAAGTGATGAAGTGGTAAAACCTGGTGGTGGCCAGCACCGCTTCCACGTAAAGTTGTTGGCAATCCTGGTAAGACGGCAGCGAAGGTAAATTATTTTAAATTGAGCGTTTTGAAGACGCCAAATGCAGAATTTCCCTTTGGTATCGTCGGTTACTAACTGTTATCCCTAATGGAATGTTTAATTATCTTTAAAAAAATTATCACATGCAAAGGTTTTTCCTGCTGTTGTCGCTGCTGTTTTCACAACGGGTATTGGCTCAACAGGCAGACTCACTCATGATCAGCCGGATCGCCGATGAAATACTCGCAAATGGAAAAGCGTATGAAAACCTGCGGGTACTTTGCAAAACGGTCGGTGGACGTCTGGCGGGTTCTCCAGGCATGGTAAAAGCGGAGAAATGGGGCATGGAAACGCTTAAGAAAATGGGCAGCGACCGGGTATTCCTGCAGGAATGCCTCGTGCCGCACTGGGTACGCGGTGGAAAGGACGAAGCGTGGGTTACTTACGCGGACAAGAGCGGCAAGAAATCCCGGAAAACACTTGACGTACTCGCCATGGGCAACTCCCTGGGAAGTGGCAAAGAGGGCGTTCAGGCGCAAGTGCTGCTGATCCATGATTTTAATGAGCTTGAAAAACGAAAGGATGAGGTCAAAGGAAAAATCGTTTTTTACAACTACCCGTTCAATCCCAGGTATGTGCAAACAGGCAGGGCGTACGGAGAATCAGGCCTGTACCGCAGGTCTGGCCCGAGTCGTGCAGCAAAATATGGTGCGGTGGCGGTTCTTACCCGCAGTCTGTCGATTTCAACAGACAATTACCCGCATACCGGCTCAACAGTTTACAACGACAGTTTTCCAAAAATACCTTGCGCATCACTCGGTCTGAAAGACGCCGACAGCCTTGACAGTCTATTGCAACAGGGGCAACCGGTGACGGCTTTCCTCCGTACGATGGCACAATTTTTACCGGACACGATTGGGCACAACGTGATTGGCGAATTGAAAGGTTCAGCGGTTCCGGAAAAATTTATTACCGTAGGCGGGCATCTTGATTCATGGGATGTGGCGGAAGGCGCGCAAGATGACGGTGCCGGTTGCGTTCAGTCCATTGAAGTATTACGCGCGCTGAAAGCAATTGGGTATAAACCAAAACACACGATCCGCGTGGTTTTGTTTGCAAACGAGGAGAATGGATTACGTGGTGGCACCAGGTACGCGGAAGCGGCGAGTGCCAATCACGAAAAACATATTTTTGCCCTTGAAAGTGACAACGGCGGATTCGCACCACGCGGTTTTGACTTTGTGATTTCCGCCGATACACTGGCCCGTATGCAAAAATGGTTACCGCTTTTTGTACCTTACGGCGTGTATTTTTTGGGGAATGGTGGAGGTGGCGCTGATGTAGGCCCGCTGCGCACATTACTCGGTACCGTGATTTCCGAGTTCAGGCCAGATACCCAACGCTACTTCGATGTGCACCACAGCCGCAACGATGTGTTTGAAAATGTACATAAACGTGAATTGGAACTGGGCGCCGTTAACATGACGGCACTGATTTATTTGATTGATAAATATGGACTATAATTAATTGTTTTTAATACATTTTTCAGTTAAGCGCTTTTAAAAAATTGTTATGAGAAAGTTTTTGGGAATTGTTATCCTGCTGGTGGTGCTGGTCGTTGGTGGTCTTATTTACTGGCACTATTTCAACGTATTCGGTGAGGGCGTCAAATCCGGACAGCTTAATTACCTGGTGAGGAAGGGCAATATTTTCAAAACCTACGAAGGCAAGTTGATCCAGTCAGGGCTTCGCAGCCGGCAACCGGGCACGGTTCAGTCCTATGAATTTGAATTTTCAGTGGAAAAAAATGAAATCGCAGAAACGTTGATGAAAAACAGCGGGAAAGATTTTGACCTGCACTACCACGAATACCGCGGTGCACTGCCATGGCGCGGCTATAGCGAATTCGTCGTGGATAGCATTTACGCGATGCGCGAGATGCAATAATCACCCTGCATATAAAAGGAATATCGCCGGGCGTTTATGGATATCCGGTAGCGATGTTTTCCAGTCAGCAACTGTTTTAGTCATAATATATTCATCTTTCCCGGTAATGTCAACGGCTACGCATACGCGCGTGGAGGGTTGGCAATGCTTGGTAATTGCGTCCAGTAACTGGTTGTTACGATAAGGTGTTTCAATAAATATTTGCGTTGTATTCTTTTTTGCCGAGGCAGATTCCAGTTCCTTTAGCATGTTGTTTTTATCCCCCTGGTCAATGGGCAGGTAGCCATTAAACTGAAACTGCTGACCATTCATACCGCTGGCCATAAGTGCTAATAGAATCGAACTTGGCCCTACGAGTGGTTTCACAACGGCACCGATGCCATGTGCGACGGATACCAGCAATTGACCGGGATCCGCCACCCCGGGACAACCGGCCTCGCTGATAATCGCGATCGTTTTCCCTGCCAGCAACAGCTTCCTGAAGTTATTCGAAACTTCTTTCTCTGCTTTATGGATCGTGTGCCACTGGTACTGATCGATGATCATTTCTTTCCATAAAAGCTTGAGGTAACGCCTGGCGCTTCTTTCATTCTCGACAAAAAATACCTCGCATTCTTTTACCGCATCCAGTATGTACGCCGGGATCACCTGCAAGTTTTGTTCATCCAGAAAACTGGGTACGAGGTATACTTTTCCTATTGTTGCAATGGCCATGGAGATTGTTTTTGCTGGTAATGAAAACTGAGTGTCGCGGCAATAACGGCATAGGCCGGTGCCAGCACCCAGCCAATAACAGGAACTAAATGCATCATCAGAAATATACCGCCGTTGCCGACTGCAAGTCCTTTATGGTTGCTGATAAAAGCGACACTTTCTGCAGGGGATAGTTTGTGCCGCTCACTGCTGTAATCCATCATGGCAAAACCATAATAATAACATTCAACGAATAAAAAAATCATCGGTGTTATCCAGCCGATCACCGGGAAAAAAGAAAGAATCAGCAATGACAGGGTGTATACTGTTTGCCAGAGTGTGTTACGCAATGCCAGCCTCACCCCGCGCAGGATATCTTTGAGTAGCTGGAGGAAACTAAATGGAAAATCTTTTCCTTCCAGGATGGCTTCGGTTTTTTCACTGAGGTACGCAAAAACCGGCGAGCCTACAATCAGGAAAACGTACTTAAAGAATGAAAAATAAAAGAAGACAAGCAGGATGCGCACCATAATACCGCCCATCACGAACAGGAAACTCAGCAAGCCGCTTCGCTGTTTCTGCAACCAGCGATCCACACCGATAAAATCACTCAGGTACGACACGGCGCCGTTCGAAGAGATTACAAAAAAATACATGCCAAGGCAGAACATGAGCGTATATAAGATCCCAGGCACCAGTATCCATTTCCAAAAGCGATGCTTTCTGATAAATTGATGGGCCCTCACATATGATTCAACGGCAATAACGATTTCTTTCAGCACACGGCATCGAATTTGAATTTATAAATTTATTACATTGAGTGCAGAGGTTATGAAATATCTTTCTTTATGAAAAAGTTGCCGATTGCTTTTTACCAGCGTGACAATGTACTCATCATTGCGCAGGAATTGCTGGGAAAATTATTAGTGACAACCTTTGATGGTAAACGCACCGTCGGGCGCATCGTGGAAACCGAAGCATACAATGGCGTCATTGACAAAGCCTCGCATGCATTTAGTGGGAGGAGAACAAAGCGCACCGAAGTAATGTATGGCGCGGGTGGACTTGCGTACGTGTACCTTTGTTACGGCATTCACCATCTCTTCAATGTAGTTACCAATGATCATGGAACGCCGCATGCGGTGCTGATCCGCGGCATCGAACCCGTGGATGGCATATCCTGGATGCTGGATCGAATGCAAAAAGAAAAGTTTAACCATTCCGTGGGCCGTGGTCCCGGCAATGTGTCGAAGGCCATGGGCATATCAACGGCACATACCGGTTTGTCTTTACTGGGGCCCGAAATAGTCCTGGCTGATGACGGCACAACTATACCATCTTCGGAGATGATTGCTTCACCGCGGATTGGTGTAGACTATGCCGGCGAAGACGCGCAGTTGCATTACCGGTATTATGTTAAAGGGAATAAATTCGTGAGTGAGAGAAAGGGTTGAGCGTTGAGCTATCAGCTATCAGCTATCAGCTATCAGCAATCAGAAGAAAGTTTACAGTTTGCAGTTGGCAGTTTACAGTTGTGATTTCAAATAATTCTGCAAATTTGTCTAATCCTGATAATGCTGCTCAATGCTGTTCAAAATTTGGGGCACCGGATCCGTGTAGGCTCAGCCGAACGTTTGATATAGATCAGTGAGATCTCAATGCCGCCGCGGCTTTGAGAGGCTGTCTTGAGGCTCGAGACATTTACGTCATAACTGGCACCGAAGCGAAAATCGGCAAATTCCATCCCGACGTACGGGATAACGGCGTCGGATAACCGAAGCCAGGAGCCGACATAAAAGGTAGTCGGATTTTCAATGTCATTGTTTACGTTCAACCCGATCGCGCCACCCAAAACAGTATTTGTGGCCCCGGCCTGCCGGCTATGGACGGCACTCAGGTGAAGCGTGGCATTTTCCGCAACAGGAACATACCCGCCGGCGTGTAAGGTAAATCGCGGGTTTAATAAGTAGTAACCGCCATTGAAGCTTTCTTTCGGCCGGTTGATGTGGTAAAAAGCTGCGCCAAGGTAAAAATTGTTAAAACCATCTGTGGAACCACTGTATAGCATACCCGCATTCATGTCAAAATAATTCAGGTTGATGAGCTGGCCGTTGATGGGCTCGCTGGTGGGGTTCGTCCAGCCGCCATACTGATCGAGTTCCTCTTCGAAGTTCAGTTTACTGCCATCCAGTCTTTTGCCGGCATATGTTCCCTGGAAGCCAACGCCGATCTGGTGCAGCCCGTTTTCGTCGAGTCCCTTGTGATAGGCGGTGGAAACAGAAAGGAAATTACTGGTGAGCACCCCGTTCGCCGTTTTATCAGACATGCCGACGATGCCGATGCCCCAGGTATCACCTTCAGGCAATCTACCGGTAAAAATGCCGCCGTCGACGGAAATCGTAGATGTCACAAATGCTTTGCTGATGGCCGGCCACTGGTCGCGGTAATTTCCTGCAATGCGAACGATTCCGTCGAACTTGCCGGTAAGCGCGGGGTTTAGTGTTAAA
>JBBSSY010000159.1:0-7390 GCA_038241595.1 Chitinophagales bacterium
CATCGAAAATGTGCCCTCACGGCTTATGAATCCGTCTGGTGCAGCGTCCTGCTTGTAGCGATATACCAAGGCGTCGGACACCAGTTCATCTTCTATTCTTTTCAGTGTGGAAAGCCATCTTGGGTCTATTGGACTGATAAAACGAACCAACGGCATCAGCAACGCAGAAGCATCAACAGTCTCTGACCCCGGGTATTGCATAAATGCCTGTTTCTCCTCATTCCAGAAGTCTGTGTAAATCGTGTTGAATATATTGTTTCTTTCGGTTATCCAGTTTGCGTTTAGTGGAAACGATCTTGCTTCCGCGATTTTGATCCCCCGGTCCAACGCCACCCAGCTCAGCAGTCGCGAATACAAGAAGTTTTTTCTCCCGCCACGAACCTCCCAAATGCCCTCATCAGGTTGGTTCCAGTTTCCAGCAAGCCAGTCTACTTCCTTTTCCAGGTTTTTCCAGAAATCGTAAGAGATCGCTTCCCCGTATTTATTGTAGAGAAATACGGAATCCATCAGCTCCCCGTAGATGTCCAGTTGCAACTGGCCGTAAGCATCATTTCCAATTCTTACAGGCGCTGATTTTTTGTAGCCTTCAAAGTTCGGGAGTACCGTTTCCTTGAGTTGTGTATGTCCATCGATTGCATACATGATCCCCAGCCTGTTCCCATCTTTTAATCCCTCACAAAGATTTTCTGCCCATTTCATAAATGCCCCGGCTTCTTTCGTATAACCCATTCTGGTTAGTGCATACATGGAGAAGGAGGCGTCGCGTATCCAGGTAAATCTGTAGTCAAAGTTTCGTTCGCCGCCAATGCTCTCGGGTAAACTAAATGTTGCAGCTGCGATCATGGAACCGTACTGATGGGATGTCAACAGCTTTAGCACCAACGCCGACCTGTTTACCATGTCACGCCACCTGCCTGAATACGTGGACTGTTCCACCCACTTTTTCCAATAATTTACTGTTTCAAAAAAACTTTTGGTTATATAGGTTTTAAAGTCCCTGTTTTGGAATTGATCATTATCGACGTGTTCGAATAGAAAGTCTGCTACCTCACCAGGGTCAACGGAAAATTGAGCCACCACATCTACGCCCTGGATGTTAAGTGTCACGGAACTTGTTAAGCGCAATATCATCTCAGGCCGTCCATCTGAGGGGTTGCTGGTAAATATCACCTCCGTATCGGAGATCTTTTCCACGGCATGCGAATCTCGTCCATAGTTGAACCTGGGTGCGCATCTCATCGTGTAGGCTACTTTACCACGGATTGAAGTGACACGCCGCAGCAGTTCCTTCCGCCTGGCGTGTTCATCTACCGGCATAAAATCGGTTACTTCCGCGACTCCCTGCTCAGACAGGAAACGCGTAACCAGTACATTTGTATCCGGCAGGTACATCTGCTTTAAATTTTGATCATCAAAAACGGGTTGGATACTGAAACTGCCGCCCTTCTGCTCATCAAGCAGCGCTGCAAATATACTGGGAGAATCGAAATTGGGGAAGCACATAAAGTCGATGGCTCCATTGAGGCCAACGAGCGCAACCGTGTGCAGGTTACCTACAATGCCGTAATTCTCTATTGATTGATATGCCATTTACACATGGTTTAGGTTAAAAACAGATCCTGGTAGGGAATGGTTTTAAATAGTAGTGTTAAGTTAACTGTGTTTTGGCGCACTGGCTATCAGCTATCAGCTATCAGCTATCAGCCTAAGCTCTTATCTTAAGATTTGACGAAAATATCGTTTTCATTATCTGGGTTTATTAAAAAGAGTATATATTTTATCCGCATAATAATTTACATATCAGTTGAACATAAGTAATTCTTAGCTGATGGCTGATGGCTGATAGCTGATAGCCATGCTTCATTTCATGCTTAACATAACAGTAGTTTACTTATTGCCGTGGGTTGATGGCATAAAGTATAAGCTACCTGATACTGATGATAATGTATCCAATGCTATGTTGCTCTCTTGTTTTTTGTGTTGGAGAAAATCCTAAAGCCGATTGTCTGAGGGGCAGCTTCCCGGGATATAATCCATTCCTTTTATTAGGCCTCGGTTATATGAACTGCCTGTTTCTGCACATACAGGCGGTCAATTACGGTCATTAAAATAGCTACAACAGGTGTGGCCAGCAGTACCCCCCAAAAGCCACCGAGTAAACCCATCGCTACCTGTCCGAAAATGATAAGCGCGGGCGGGGTATTGACCATTTTCTGTTGGATCAGTGGTTGTGTAACCGCGCTTTGTACTATTTGGATGCCGGTATACAGGCATACCACTATTAACGCCGTAGTGGACCCTTGCATCAATGCGAGGAGAAAAGCAGGTACCAGCGCGATTATCGGTCCAAAATTCGGGATAAAATTCATCAAGCCGGCTATCAGGGCCAACGTCAGGATCAGTGGCATTCCGATTATCCACAATCCGAGGCCAGTAAGAACTGCTATAAACAGGACGCCAAAAAGCTGACCCTTTATCCAGTCTTTCAATACTTTGTGGAGCTCATCCAGCAGGCTTTCTCCCTGGCGTTTGGCACCGGATGGCAGCAACTTGATGACCCCTTTTTTGTATACAACCGGGCCGGCGGTAAAAAATAAGCCCAATAGAAGAATGATGTAAAGATCACTGAGGATGCCGAAAGTGGAAGAGAAAAACTGTTTAGCTATTGAAAAGGTTTTGCCTGAATCACCTGACTTGTTCAAATAATTGACCAATTTTTCGCCGGCGGGATATTGCTTTAGCGATTCTTTTGCATGGTCGATCGTACCGGGCAGTGTGTCTGATAATTGAGTCACCTGTTGCTGCAGCCTTGCGCCCACGAACCAAAAAAAAGCCACCAGCAAAACCACATTCAGTATTACGGAAGAGAACACGGCCACTTTAGAAGGCAGATGAACCCATTTTTTTAATATCCCGGCAAAAGCATGAAAATAGATCGCCATCAGGATGCCCGCGAGTGTTAGCAACAGAACACTGAAAAGCGTTTTAAATAACAATAGTATTACAAAGATTAAGGATATGATCCCTCCTGTTAGCCAGACTTTTTTTGAAAAGTCCCTCTTGAAATTCTTATTATCTTCTGTTGTCTCCATGAAATAAATTACGTAAATGATGAAAGATAGATTGCGTCAAACGTTTAAAGTAGGCATTATTATCTGGACCGTAAAATTTAACAACGATGGTGATTACTTCACATGTTGCTCATCAGGATACCGCAATACATTTTTTAAAGTCTCGGCATTGCTACCATCAGCTGATCCTTTTGACATGACGGTAATATCCCCGGTTGTCTCCAAAACGACCACTTCAATTTCACTTAGACTCACCATGCCGTTGGCCCTGGCCGACAGGTAAATTTCTTCCACCGTTATCCGTTCCTTTTTCATCACATCGCGCAATAGCTCTCCCTTATACAATAGCAGCACAGGCTGGCCACTCACGATGGCTTTCACTTTTTTCATCCGGACAGAAAGCCAGGTAATGAGAAACTGCAGGCCTATCAGGGTGGAATATACTACGACGCCTTCTGCCAGTGCGATGCTCTTGTTTAAGGATACGGCTGCCAGGCAGGAACCCAGTGCAATCGTGACGATAAAGTCAAAGGCGTTCATCTTGGATAAGGTCCTTTTTCCTGAAATGCGTATGGCCACGACAAGGGCCGTGTAACCCAGAACGGTAATGGTGAAAGCGCGCAAAATACTTTCCCAGTCATCGAAGAATATATTTTTCATACTTATATTTTAAAACACGAAGAACCATATCCAACTTACATCAAATATCCGATGATCAAATAACAATTATTTCACCTGGCAGGAGCTTACGCTACAAATATTAAGTGAATGGCGCACCAAATCTGTTTACTGGTTTGTTTGTGCATCTTATGCCTGGGGTAGCCATCTAAAAAGAAGAAAAAATGGTACCAGGTAACAGATACACAAAATTGATGGCCCATAGGAGATGCCGTGGTAAAAATCGAATGCGCCAACGGTATGGCTGTCAAGTTTTGTGGCGGTAATTTTTCAGTATATTTGATAGTGCTCGTGTTGAACGTTAATGGTGCAACTGTTATGGTACACTAAAATTGTGTGTGTTCGTTGCCGCGAGAAGCGTCTTTACCAGTAGTTATGCCAGGTAGCAGCTTTAACCATACAAAATCGCGCCCATTCCAGCCCGCTAGAGGGTTACCAAAAATTTACTGACATGAAAGTCTCACCTGAAGTTGTTAAGCAAATAGCGGAAGAATTAGATTCAGGATTACGCTGTTTTCTGCATATCGATACGCACGAAGTAGTGGCGTTGCCGGATCAGGATCAACTGTTAGAGATAGACACTGAACCATGGGAGGATGATATCGAACGGGTTTATAACGACCCGGATAAATTTAAGGAAATAGACAAGATGTTGCCAAGGGAGAGTTTTCAGGTGATGGAAGATTTTGTTGAAACGATAAAAGACAACGGCGTCCAGCGCGCCCTGGCACAGGCATTAAATGGAAAAAAGCCTTTCGCCAATTTTAAATGGATCATTGATCAGTCCGGGCGAGTTAGAGACCAATGGTTTTTGTTTAAAAATGAAAGAGCTTGTGCATGGGTAAACGACCAGCTGGAAGACATTGACTAACATAACAGTAATACCATATTATCACCCAATCAGCTTGATACGATATGACAAAAAGCAGCAACAAGATTTTGTCACCCCACCAACGTAAAGCGCTAATCAGCACGTTGAATGCCCGTTTTGAAAACAACATGCACCGACATAAGGGTTTTGCATGGGATGACATACAGGCGAAGCTGGAAGCCACGGCAGATAAACTTTGGTCGCTGCATGAAATGGAAACCACGGAAGGTGAACCGGATGTTATTCAATTTGACAAGAAAACGGGGCAGTACATTTTTTACGATTGTTCACCAGAGAGTCCTCATGGCCGAAGAAACGTTTGTTACGACCAGGCGGCTCTTGAATCCCGAAAAATGAATAAACCCGCCGACAGTGCCCTTTCCATGGCAGCCGGTATGGGCATCGAGCTTTTAACGGAAGTGCAATACCGGGCTTTGCAGCAACTCGGCAAGTTCGACCTCAAAACCTCCAGCTGGCTAAAAACGCCTGCTGACATCAGACAGCTCGGTGGGGCAATCTTTGCCGACCGCCGCTACGACACCGTATTTGTATATCACAATGGCGCGCAGTCATATTATGCCGCCAGGGGTTTTCGTGGCTCATGCAGGATCTGATGGCAGCCAGCAGAAATTAATAACAACCATTCTCAAAAATAAAAATATTCAGATCATTATATCTGCAAGATGAGGTACCAGGTGTATGTGATAGAGCTCTCGAAGAAAATATTTTCCGAGGATGCCGCCTTCCGGGCCGCCAATCCGCAATTTAACGGGGTGCTTCAGTGTTTGTATGTCGGCATGACCAGCAAAACGCCGGCAGAACGTTTTATGCAACATAAAACAGGTTATGTAAACCGGAAAGGGCATAAGTTGTCTGCAAAAATTGTACAGAAATATGGCACGTATTTGCGTCCAAGCCTTTATGACCATATTAACCGGAAACCGATGACCCGTGAAGCAGCTTTACGCATGGAAGAAAAACTTTCTTTGGATCTACGGCGACAAGGTTATGCCGTCTGGTTTAACTGAGCCCGGCAATAGCCGTATGCTTCAAAGCAGGTTGAAATAAATTTCATGGTTGAGAAATGCGCCCGTAAAGATAATCTGACGCGTGTCCTGGATTCGGCCTCCTGCGATATTAATTTGCCGGTACTGCTTCCGATGTTTCGTGAATTTCCTGTATGCTAAATATTTTTATACTGACCAGTAGATGAAATGTTTGTTGGCAGGTCATACTTATCATAATATCAAAATTAAACACCACATCAGGCAGGATATAAGTCCTTTCTCTTTTACAAATGCATGCTGCAGTTCACGAAGCCAGGTAAGTCCATGCGCAATGGTATGGCCGTCGATGAAATAAACGACGTAGATTGTGACCAGCTTTTTTACACGGTTGACTGTCAATTGGCATTGATCCATGAGAGTTAATTGCCGTCATCGCTTTCTTGTTAACTCATCGGGGACGACCTACACCACGACGTTTAAAAGGTGCCGGCGATCCTGAATTTTTTAACGCGGATCAACTTATATGCCACAGAAAGAATATTCAGTATGCGAGGAATTCAGGTGGATCGATGTCTCAGATCCATCCGAAGCAGAATTAGAACAATTAAGCAACGAACATAACCTGAATCCTCACCTGGTGCAAGACAGCTTGCAGCCCGAACACCTTCCCAAATACGAACTGGTGGACGATGCGCATTTTATGATCCTCCGCTTCAACATCACAAGTGGGTGCGCCACGCCCGCGGACATCCAGGAGCTGACGGATAAGCTGAATATTTTTTATACCGAACACCTGCTCATCACGATCCACAAAACGGAGGTGTCATTTTTAGCGGATATTTTCAGCCGGTTCGAGGCCTATCAAAGAAACGTCAGCACCACCGAAGTGGTGTCAAAAATCATCTGGAATGCGCTGGAAAGCTTTGATGAACGGTCCGACCATTTGTCGAGGCAGGTTGATTTATACGAAGACGAGATCATGCTGAGGAAAACGAATAACCAGCAGATGGGGGCATTGTACCTGATAAAGCGGGAAGCGGCGCTCGCGCTCAAAGTACTTACCTTAATGCAGGAGCCGGTCAATCACCTTCAACCAAAAGCCGGCGAAGAATCAATCGTACAGGATGTAAAAGACCAGCACCTGAAGATGCGCACCTTATACGCGCAGGTACTTGATGAAATTAATAACCTGATGAATCTATTCCTGTCGTTTTCATCCCAAAAAACAAACGAGGTGGTGAAGGTACTGACGATCTTTTCGGTTTTTTTTATGCCGCTTACATTTATAGTAGGTATATACGGAATGAATTTCAAGTTTATGCCCGAGTTGAAAAAGCATTGGGGTTATCCGGGTGTGCTGGTTTTGATGGTTTTGATAACCATTATGATCTACGTATGGTTCAAGCGAAAAAAATGGTTGTAATAACATCCAACTTTGCCGACACCTACCACTGAACAAGGAGAAACTTACTGCCGTATCGGCGTCTGCGTCTATCGATTCTGCAGGGGTTACCCATATTTCCCTGGTGAATATCGAAGCCGACAAACCGCAGGAAATAGCATCGATCTTCACGGCGCCAAAATGAACCAGGTCACGGCGCGGATTCTTTCGTCGCCAACTTTACATGATGTTAATACCTTTGACGTGCCCAATAGAATAAAGCCGGTTGATTATAAAGGGGCAGTTATAAGCGGCGGCACGTTGCGGGTTACGTTGCCGCCATTTCGGTGGTAGTGCTGACAATCCGGTAAACGAAATTACC
>JBBSSY010000160.1:0-7344 GCA_038241595.1 Chitinophagales bacterium
AAAGATCATAGTCCATCAATTAATCATCTAAATCACAGTTCAGACAAATTCCGCGCGGTGTCCTTGTAAGTTGAAGTACCCGACGCGGTGACCTCGGTGGAAAAGGCTTGAGTCACCCGGCGGCGGCAAGCCTTAAAAATAAAAATGTCTAAAGGGTCGAAGACGGGTTGCTGATTTTGATGATCACATCTCGGACTATCCCCTCCAGCAAGTCCTCCTTATCTAGCATGCGTTGCAATAATACGATCTGGTTCGAGGCCCGCACGTAATTGTGCTTTTCATAGCTTGCACCGTAATACACATCATCATTTAAATAGTCGGTCAGGAAGCGGATGGCCTGCATATAGATCATAAACATCCCCGCATAAACAACCTGTTCGGTTTCTACATCTGTTAGCTCTGGCAGCATCTCCAGCAGGTAACCATGAATGGTAGCCGCGAAATAATCGTCCCTGATCCGGATCAAGCTAAAATCTTTTTCTTCTTCGCTTACAGGTGACAGGTAGGTGCGCATCATGTCACCTACATCACTGAGGAAATATCCCGGCATGATCGTGTCAAGGTCCACCACACACAAACCATATCCTTTGTCATCGAACAACACATTGCTGATCTTCGTGTCGTGGTGCGTGACACGTTTCTTCAAGCCGCCGCCGGCAAGAAGGTCTTCGTAGCGATGGACAAGGTGGTTGTTGTTAAGTATACATGCGATTTCTTTTTTTGATTCTGCCAATCGCGCGGGATTGCCATTTTTGCACGCTGCTTCAAATTGTGCATAACGTAAAATGAGGTTGTGAAAGTCTGGTATGGTGGTTTCGAGCTGGGAGACTGGAAAATCTGCCAGGAGCCGGGTAAACCGCCCGAATTGCCGTCCTGCTTCGAAGCCGTGTTGGGGCGCTCCTACGACATCCATACTGGAAGAACCCGATACAAATGGAAAGAGCCGGTAATAACCGTCGCCGTCAATATACGCCATTTCAGACCCCGCGATTGTCTTCACGGGTGCAGGAAAAAGATAGGCTGGTTCCCGCTCAGCGAGGTAGTCGGCGATCAGCTGGATATTACGGGCAATCTGTTTGGGTTGTTTAAACACATCCTGGTTGATACGCTGCAGGATGTAATCACCCCCACCTGTTGATATCTTCCAGGTATGGTTGATCAGCCCGCTGCCGAAAGGCGATACCTGTTGCCGAGGTTGAATGTCGTATAACGAAAGGATGTTTTCTAGCATACTTAAATCAGTTGCGGTTTTCGGTGAGCAATATGCAGTTTTATTTGCAGCGGGCGAACATTCGCCCAATTTATTTCTGCTGATCCGTTGTCGTGAGCATCCACAATCCGAACGAACCGGGATGATTCATCAATGGTGAGTCTGGTTATTTCAGCAAGGCACGGTCTACATAGGTGCCGTATTTCGTGGCATTGCCCAAACGCCAGAAATACTGGTATAAAATGGCGGAGATCTGCTCCATGGCGTGCGAGGTATACGCTTCCCATTTGAAATTTTCCATGATGGTAACGGCATATGGCCTCCCGGGCAGCGAGATAATGGCCCATTCAGTAGATACGCCGGGCATGCGGCCATCCTTAAAGAGAATCGGCACGTCGTCTGGCAGGGTCTTAGCCATTTCGCTTTCCTTGCGCGGGAGGGTTTTAAGGATATTCAGGATCTGATCGGACGTGACCTTGTCAACGATTTCCCCTTTGTATATGGCCTGCATCAATTTCGCTGCTTCTGCCGGTGTCGACAGGTTTTCTTCGCCGCGGGCAGACGCCGCCTGGTTGATCATCCTGCGCTGCAGTTTCGTTTTGGTGTATCCCATGGATCGCAGGCTGGCGTTTACTGCATCCATCCCGACCAGTTCGATCAATGAGTTGGTGGCGGTATTGTCACTAAGGCTGACCATCAGGATGCAGAGGTTGCGGATGCTGAAACTGCTGGGGTCCATCAGCGACTGGATAATGCCCGAGCCAGCGACGACGTCGGTCGGTTTTATCGATCTGTTATCGGTCAGTGCGAATTTTTTTTGACCGGCCTGTTTATACACTTCCATCAGCAGCGGTACTTTTATGGCGCTTGCCTGTGCAAATATTTCATGCTCATTGATGCCGAAACTTTCCCCAGTCGTGAGGTCGATGGCCATCATGCCCGTTACCGCCGTTGCGTTGTCGATAATGCCATGCAGCTGTTTCATTGTTTTAAATTTCAGCAGTTCCTGGAACGTCTTCTGAGACGTGGCAGAATAATAAGCGGTTAAAACAAGTAATGTTATAAGTGTTTTTTTCATGATAAGAATGGCCTGCCAGTTTTGTAAGGATTTAAATATGATAAAAGTAGTGCCAAAACAACTTAAACGATCAAATACAAGGAATAGGCGGAGTTTTTATTGAACCACGGAGCCACAGGGAAACAGAGGAGGGCACGGTGAATTACAGGGTGTTTCACCGTGTGCCCGTGGCTCCGTGGTTTATTAAATCTTGCTAAAAAAAATATAATTTACATCCATGAGAAAGCGGTTCATCATCCCGTTCATATTTTTTGTTATTTCGGTCGTGATTATCGATGCCTGTTCATATTCAAACCGGGCAACGAAGCGGTTGCTGAAAGCTTCTGCCAGCACACAGTTTGACATGGTAATTGTGCCGGGCGTTCCATTTGAGCATTTTACCTGGAGCCGCACCATGAAGGGAAGGATATACTGGGCCAAATACCTGTATGACAAAGGCATTGCCAAAAACCTGATGTTTTCCGGCTCGTCCGTTGCGACTCCTTACTATGAGGCAACCATTATGGCTTTGTATGCCGAAGCAATAGGCGTTCCGCGGGAACACATTTTTACTGAAACCCGGGCAGAACACAGTACGGAGAACATTTATTATTCTTATCGAAAAGCAAAGAAACTGGGTTTTCACAAAATAGCGATCGCTTCAGATCCTTTTCAGACCAAATTGCTGGGACGATTTACCAGGAAGAAAGTAAGTCCCGACATCGCGTTGCTGCCATTCGTGATCGATACCATGCGGGTGCTCGAAGCGACCATGACAAACCCCACGATCGATTATAAACAGGCGTTCAACAAAGACTTTGTCGCGCTGAATAAAAGAGAGGGATTCTGGAAACGGCTGCGCGGCACGCGCGGGCTGAATATGGATACCGCTGCGTACAGATAAGTTTAAAGTTTAAGGTTTTACGTTTAAAGCTATTGTGAATTTGCGAGGGCGCGGTCGAGAAGTTCTTTGCCTTTTGGCTGGAACACCAATGTCGCGGCTGCCTGGCGACCGCGCTCGTTCATTTTCGACCATGACTTCTGGAGGATGCGGATCACTTTTGCGTCGTCGTGACTTTTAAGGAAATCATCGTACTGGAACTCCAGGAAAACGAGGCAGAGCGCATCTTCCATCACTTGCACATCTGCATCGGTCTTTAACGCTTGCTTGAGGACAATGTGTTGTACCGACTTTATGGTTTCTTCTTTATATCCCGCTTTTTCCAACAACCTGCCCGCGGTTTCGGCATGAAACTGTTTCAGGTCTGACCGCCACCGCAGGTAACCGGCTTTACCCTCCGGGTAACTGTCGCGTGGCGATTGCCACCGGCCGATATGCTGGCAACGCGAAGCAAGCAAGAGCGGCTCACTGGCATCAGGGTTGAGTTTTACCACCCAATGATAGAGTTGTAATGCGTAAAAATATTCGTAGGGGTAGCTGATGCCGTCCCAGGTTACGTCCCTTGGATCCTGTTTATTATAATCATCAAATAATTGAAAGGCCGTGTCGAGAGGGCGCATGAGTGCTAAAAATTCTACTGATTACTGATTACTGATTACTGATTACTGATTACTGATTGCTGATTACTGATTACTGATTGCTGATTGCTGATTGCCGATCGCCAGTAAGTGCTGGCACTACGCCGGCTGCCTTAACTAAATTAATCATTTCCATCTTCCAAATTCCAATCGCCTTACTTTTGTGGTCTATGAGCGACCAGGATCAGGCTTTGATACCAGATTCATTGGTATCACAGACGCGAAAAAACGCAAGGATTTCCATTTCAACATTTTTTTTTATTTCGGGTTTCGGCTTTTCCACCTGGGCTTCGCGCATTCCTGCCATTCAGCAGCAGTTGCATTTGAACGAAGCGCAGCTAGGGGGTGTGTTGCTGGCTTTGCCGGTCGGGCTCATGATGACAATGCCCGTTACGGGCCTGTTGCTGAGGCGATTTAGCAGCCGCAACATCATGATCTGCGGTGCCGTACTCTTTAACATGACGATGGCCTTCCTGGGTTTTGCCACGCAAACCTGGCAGCTGATGCTGATATTGTTCTGTTTTGGTTCCTCCCGAAACCTTCTTAATCTATCTATGAATACGCAATCGATCGGAGTGCAGAACCTCTACACGAAGTCCATCATCGCCAATTTCCATGGCATATGGAGCCTGGCGGGTTTTGCAGGAGCACTCATCGGGTCGTTTATGGTATCGATGAACATCATGCCCGGCTACCATTTCTTAATCGTTGGTATCGTTATGACGGCGCTCTCGGTATACTCATACCCGAAAAGCCTCAACCAACCGCCGGCAGTGCGGAAAGCAGGCCCCCTTTTTACCCTGCCTGACAGGTCACTGGTAAAATACGGACTGGTTTGTTTTGCTTCGATGGCCTGCGAAGGCATGATGTATGATTGGAGCGGGATTTATTTCCGCAAAGCCGTAATGGCTTCCAAGGAAGTGGCGACGATCGGATTCGCTGTGTACATGGTGGCCATGACTCTGGGCCGGCTGACCGGTGACCGGCTGGTGAACCGGTTCGGCATCCAGCGTATGCTGAGTTGTAGCGGTGTTTTAATCTTTGTGGGACTGCTAATGGCGTCGGCATTTCCCTACCCGCTCACGGCCGGATTTGGATTTATGATGGTTGGGTTTGGCGTGTCTTGTGTCATCCCGTTAATTTTCAGCATGGCGGGACGGTCGAAAACGCTCGGCAGTGGGGCCGGTATTGCGGCTGTTTCTACAGTCGGTTATTTTGGCTTCCTCGTTGTGCCGCCGCTGATCGGGTTTATGGCCCAGGTAGCCAACCTGCGCTGGTCATTTGGCCTGATGGCCATTATGGGCTTAGTGATTACCTGGCTGGTATTTGAAAAGAACATTACAACACGCGGCCAGGGGTCTGCGTCGGTCTCATACAGCGAGGTCTAAATCCTTCCATTTGATCACTTAATTACTATTTAAGTAAGTGGGTGCAGGTTTTGCATAACCAAAGGGATAAATGCGCAAAAAACACGTAGCCGGGCTTTAATTGTAAAAACGGGTTGATTATAATGATTAATTTAACCGGTAATTCATCATCAACAGATAATTAATGGATTCAAATACCAAGTCGACTCCGGTAGCCCGGAAATACATCCTCTCAAAATCGGTCGACAGTGTTTTCCTCGGCGTGTACAATGGTTTTATGTTTATTGCCCGTTTTTTCCGGGAGGTATTCCAGCCGCCGTTTGAATTTAAGGAAATTGTCAGGCAGTGTTATGAAATCGGCTATCGATCTCTCGCGCTGATCTCAATGACCGGTTTTATTACAGGTATCGTTTTTACCAAGCAGTCGCGTCCCTCGTTGTCAGATTTCGGAGCCACATCCTGGCTGCCTTCGCTGATCTCCATTGCGGTGTTGCGCGCGCTGGCGCCGCTGGTGACGGCCATCATCGCGGCGGGCAAGGTAGGGTCGAACATAGGTGCGGAACTCGGCTCGATGCGGGTTACCGAACAGATTGATGCCATGGAAGTTTCCGCCACCAATCCATTTAAGTTCCTGGTGGTAACGCGGGTCGTGGCTACCAGTCTAATGATCCCGATACTGATGTTGTACACGGCCTTCGTCGCACTAGTCGGGTCGTTTATTGACATCCACCAACACGAACTCACCAGCTATGTTAGTTTTATCGAAAAGGCATTTGAGCGCATTAGCTTTCTTGATTTCTGGTCATCTCTTATAAAGTCCTTGATCTTTGGATTTACCATTGGCATGGTGGGCTGCTACAAAGGATATAATGCCTCGCAGGGAACCGAAGGGGTAGGGAAGGCAGCGAATGCTTCGGTGGTACTGGCTATGTTCCTGATCTTTCTCGAAGAAATCGTCGTAGTTCAAATCACCAATTATATCAGACCATAACATACTGATGATAAAAAATACATCCCATATAGATACTACAAACCAGGTAATTTCCATCCGCGGCCTTGAAAAATCCTTTGGCGAACTGTCCGTGCTTCGGGGTGTGGATCTTGACGTAAACAAAGGAGAGAATGTAGTTGTGCTGGGAAAATCAGGTACCGGAAAGTCGGTGCTGATCAAAATTATTTGCGGGCTGCTGCGGCCAGACAGGGGCTCTGTAAATGTATTAGGGGAAGAGATCGAGCAATTGAGTGAAAAAGAACTGCAGGCGATCCGGCTTAAGATCGGGTTCTCTTTTCAGAATGGAGCGCTGTACGATAGTATGACGGTTAGGGGCAACCTGGAATTTCCGCTGGAACGCAATTTTCGCCACCTCAGCCGCAACGAAATCAACCAGGCAGTGGAAGAAGTGCTTGACAATGTTGGCTTGCTTGATATGATCAACCAGATGCCGGCAAGTCTGTCAGGTGGTCAGCGTAAACGTATCGGCATCGCCCGCACCCTTATCCTGCGCCCCGAGATCATGTTGTATGATGAACCAACTGCAGGCCTCGATCCAATCACCTGCATCGATATCAACAACCTCATCAACGAAGTGCAACAAAAATACCACACCAGTTCCATCATCATCACACATGATCTAACCTGCGCCAAAGCAACCGGCGACCGGATCGCGATGTTGCTTGACGGGCGATTCCTGCAACATGGTACTTTTGATGACGTTTTCGAATCAGACAACCCGGCTGTAAAGGCATTCTACGAATATAATTTTATACAATAACCTATGAGTACAGTAAATAATAAACGTTCAATCATTGTGGGAGTTTTCATCCTGCTCGGGCTGGTGATCTTCGTGACCGGCGTGCTTACCCTTGGCGGTCAGCGGAAAAGCTTTGCGAAATCGATTACCGTTGAAGCGGTATTCGATGACGTAGGCGGACTGCAACGTGGCAATAATGTCTGGTTTTCAGGCGTAAAGATCGGCACCGTTCGTTCAATCAAATTTATCGGCAATTCGCAGGTGGGTATCGTGATGAATATCGATGTGGAATCACAGAAATACATCCACCAGGATGCGAAGGCGAAACTAAGTACCGATGGTTTGATTGGTCATAAAATCATCGTTATCTATGGTGGCACTTCGAAAGCCGACCTGATCGAGGACAATGACAAACTGGAG
>JBBSSY010000161.1:0-7285 GCA_038241595.1 Chitinophagales bacterium
CGAAGCCGATCTTGTTGAATAAATCATCCAGCACTTTCAGCACCAGCCCGAGATCGATGATGGACACATTTGGAAACTGCTGCACAACGGCCCGCTGGAAGCGGATAGAGACCTGCTGCAACGGCACATGCGTGAGCAGCACGTGAAACTGTGGTGCTTCTTCCAGCACCCCTGAAGGAAAAAGTACCAGGAAATTTGGCCGGATGCCTGTCCAGTTAACCTGGCGCAGGCTGCCGACCGTGGTGGTGATCACCGCGCCCTGCACATTAAAAACAAGCGTATCACCGACACGGATCTTGTTTCGTTTTGCAAATGGTTGTTCCAGCGATACCTGTATCGAGCCAGCAGACGATCTGCCGGTGTACACGCCGTCGACAATGCGTTCAGAAGTGATCAGTGAATCGCGAAAAGTAACCCGGTATTCGCGGCTGAACATATTATTTCTGAAACGTGCAGTCGTATCTTTCAACGCAGCAGCAGCCGTCAATGAATTCAGTTTTTCCAGGCGCATGTTTACGATCGGCACCGTAGCGTTCGACCGCAGGCCATTTTTCATGGCAAGGTCAACCACGGCCTGCCGCTGCGCAGTCTGGATGTCGAACAAAACGATATTGGGTTGATCGCCGGCTGTAGATAATTTAATCCGGCTGAGGAGGATGCCCTGTACAAAAAACAACGTGCATACCAGCGCGGTACCGAGCCCTACGGAAATGATCAGGATCACCGTCTGGTTATTCGGACGGAAAAGATTGGCGAGCCCCTGGCGCCAGAGGTAGCTCCAGGAGGAAGGAAAATACCTGCGTACCGCCCACATCAGTCCGTTGGCCATCGCGGTCAGCACCAGGAACGCACCGAGTATGCCGCCGGTAAAAAAAAGCGCCGGGCGCCACTCGTTGGTCTGCAAGAAGGTAAAAATATAAATGAACGCCACGATCAGCGTATATACCAGCCAGGTAACAGGGTCACGGGAAGTTTTGCCTGAATCCGCCGATACCCGCAGTACGTTGAGCGGGGAGATTTTACGGATAGACACCAGCGGCAACAGCGCAAATAATACCGAGATGATAAAGCCCAGGGCAACTCCCTGCCCTATGGCGCGCCAGGAGATGCCTGCCGTGATTTGCATGGGTAGAAAATCCTGCACAACGAAGGGCAGGAACTGTTGCAGCAGTGTACCGATGATGGCGCCTGCGATGGATCCGATGAGGCCGATGCTGGTAATCTGAATCAGGTAGATCAGGATCGCCTGTTTCTGCGTGGCGCCGAGACAACGCAGGATGGCTATGGAACCTTGTTTTTCTTTTACATATATATGGATGGCGCTGGCTACGCCGATGCAACCAAGCAGCAGTGCGATGAAACCAGCCAGCGACAGGAAGCGGGTAAGGTCGCTAAACGACCGGCCGGTGCTTTCTTTCTGGCCCTCGATGGTCTGCAGGTCAAAGCCCGCTTCATCCATACGCGGTTCGATTTTTTCCACCAGCAACGCAGTATTCACCGGCCGGATGAACTTCAGGTAAAAACGATAGGTGATCCGGCTACCCTTCTGCATCAAACCGGTTTGCCCGAGGTATTTGAAGGGGATGTAGACAACCGGTGCAATCGATGCGCTGAGGCCAGTTTGGCCCGGGGCCTTCAACAGCGTTCCGGCAATGCGGAAGGTTACTTCACCCACGCGGACCGAATCGCCGACGATGGCTCCGTACTGCAACATCAGTGTTTGATCAACCAGCGCTTCCCGGCCGTTCCTGAATGATTGCCCGGCAGAAGCCGGGCTGGTTTCAAGTTCACCGTAATAGGGAAATGCGCCTTGCAGGGCACGAACCTGTACCAGCCTCGATCCGTTATTTTTCGGAAAGAGTACCATCGATGCAAAACTATTTTCCACCGAGGTATTTGCTTTCATCGAGTCGATCAGCGCTTGTATCTGCGGCGTGGGTGCGCGGTTGCCAGACACCTGGAGGTCGGCGCCCAGCAAAGTAGCCGCCTGGCTGTCGACATTTTCGCGCAGGCTGTCACCGAGTGAATAGATCGCGACCAGCGCAGCGATGCCGGTGATGATCGACGAGATAAATAAAAGCAACCGGGAGCGGTTGCGGCGGCTGTCGCGCCAGGCCATGGTGGCGAGCCAGGACAGGTTCAGGCCTTCCGGTTTGTTAATTGCTTTGATGGCTGGAGGTTTTTTCGTCTGAAATGATTTTGCCGCCTTTGATACGGATGATGCGTTGTGTTTTGGCCGCCAGTTCCAGATCATGGGTCACCAGGATGAGGGTGGTGCCCGCTTCCCGGTTCAGGTCGAACAGCAGTTTCACCACCTTGGTGCTTGTTTCGGCATCGAGGTTACCGGTGGGTTCATCTGCGAAAAGGATACGCGGACTGTTTGAAAAAGCACGTGCCAGCGAAACACGTTGTTGTTCTCCGCCACTCAGTTGCGAAGGGTAATGCGACATGCGGTCGGCCAGTCCAACTTTATCGAGCAGGTCCATGGCGCGTTGCCGGATATTTTTTTCACGGCGCAATTCAAGTGGCACCATTACATTTTCAAGCGCCGTTAACGTTGGCATGAGCTGGAAATTCTGAAAAATGAATCCCACATACTGGTTGCGCACGGCGGCCCGCTCGTCCTCGTTCAGTGCATCCAGCGTGATCGAGTGCAGGGAAACGGAGCCGGAAGAGGCGCGGTCGAGACCGGCGCAGAGACCCAGCAGGGTCGTCTTCCCGCTGCCTGACGGTCCAACGATTGCACTAGCCGAACCGGTCTCCACCGAGAAATTGATGTCGTCCAGCACAGTCAGCATCCGCGTTCCGCTCAGGTATGTTTTATTTACATTATTAATACTCAGGATGGTTTCCATGGAAAGAAGGTTATTTTAACGGGACGTCTGGCCCGCCGTAATATTGTGACAGCATAACGGCTAAAATTAAAGGAATACTTTAATTTTAGTGTTACCAACAAGGATATTATACGTTTGTTCAAACCTGAGAAACCATGCGCGCGTTCAACTGGAGCCTGATGTTAGCCACAGCTTTTTTATTTTCCTGCAATAACAATAGCAAACCAAGTGAAGAAAAAACTGCTGTCGCATCAGACAGCGCGGCTACTGTGCAGCCCGCAAGGACCATTTTGTTTTTTGGCAACAGCCTGACTGCCGGTTACGGGGTAGAACCGCCCGAGGCCTTCCCGGCACTTATCCAGGACAGGATTGATTCTTTGAAACTTCCATATAAAGTCGTCAATGCCGGTGTAAGTGGTGAAACCTCGGCCGGCGGAAACGGGCGCATCGACTGGATCCTGCGCCAGCCCTTGAATGTTTTTGTTTTGGAACTCGGGGCCAACGACGGCTTACGCGGGATACCGGTTGCCGAAACGAGAAAGAACCTGCAAGCGATCATCGATAAAGTGGTGGCCAAATATCCTGCTGCCAAACTGGTACTTGCTGGCATGCAGGTGCCTCCCAATATGGGTGCCCGGTACACTTCGGCATTTAAAAGTTTGTTCGCCGAACTAGCGACCAAAAACAAGATGGCGCTCATCCCCTTTTTGCTCGAAGGCGTTGGTGGGGATGCCACCCTCAACCAGGCAGACGGCATCCACCCCACACCTGCAGGCCACCGGATCCTTGCCGAAAATGTTTGGAAGGTGATTAAAGATGATCTTAAATAAGCCGATACAACCCGCTAGCCGGTCGGCAATCAACAAATAGCTCAACGACAATATCGTGGAAACGAGTCAGCTGAAGCCAGCCGCTTAATTCAGGATACTGCCGGGAAAGCATTTCCATCAGTTTATGCAGTTTGTGAAGAAGTAATTTAAACCCTGGTTACGTGCTGTAAATTTTCTCATTGTTTTTCAAACGAAATGATGGTATACGCTGCCTGGTTTGGCATACGCACCTGGCCATTGACGGTGGTCATCGTGCGGTCGTCATCATTGATCAGTATGGCTTTCCTGCGGTTGATCACGATAATATCCTCGGCCTTGTGGGTGAAATGCAACGGCTTACCCTGCGGGTCGTTTATAATAGTCATCGTGTTTTTTTGCAGATCGTCGAGAGTCGCAGACCATAAGTAAGCGCCCAGGTTCGTTCCGTTTTCATATGACGTAAGAATGAGGAACCGTTTGTTGAAACGATCGTATTCAATACTGGAAAGACCGAGCGGCTGGGTAATCGAAGGAACGAGTGCCGCCACGTTGATATCGGACACCACTGATACGCTGTCATCGAGCGTGATGCGGCCGTTAAAGACATGGTAACCCGTCCGCAATATTTTCACCTTGTATTTAAAATCATCATATTTTTTGCCTTCCTCGCGGATACCGAAGTACAACATGTTTTCCGTTGCGGCGAGACCTTCAATTTTAAAATACGGCGTGCCGTCGGGGAAAGTTGCATTGGCCAGCGCCTTTGAAATTTTTTCCCGCAGGTAGACCGTCGTGCTGTCGGTTCCGTTGGCGCTGATCACTTGCGGACGGTTTTCATTGCCCGCCTGCCAGTACAGCATGGTGTTGTAGGCGTTCCATTCGGTGGAGCCCGGTTGTACCCGGTCAAAGCCAGTTGTAAGAAAAACGAGTTTACCATCGGGGCTCAGGGCAAAATCTTCATACTTTTTTCCCTGCCGGTATACCGGGTTGTCCAGGTACACGGCCTT
This sequence comes from Chitinophagales bacterium, assembly GCA_038241595.1. Classification (GTDB taxonomy): domain Bacteria; phylum Bacteroidota; class Bacteroidia; order Chitinophagales; family Chitinophagaceae; genus JADCRZ01. Next base: position 4,651 of record JBBSSY010000161.1, read on the forward strand.
TTTTGCGGTGTCAATGAAACCGTTTGAATACGGCCAGTAAAACACCGAGGAACGGCCGTCCGGCATGTCTTTGTCATTTGCAAAAAATAGTTTGGAACCATCATACAATAATGCGGACGCCTCACAGCACACCGGCTGCCCTTTGATGGCGACACCCGGTTCAAAACAGGTGATAAATCCTTCCTGGGAAATGCGCGCGCCGGCGGGTGGGTTGCCAGAAACAGAACGGGATGTTCTACACTGGGCCAACAATAGCATCGCGACCAGCGAGCTGTAGGTCAGCAGTAATTTCATACGGGTTGTTTATTGATGAAGGCTTTTTTTATTCCTGTGCGGCGGCGTATTTCGCCGTGATGTTGTTCACGAGGTACCCAGTGATCCAGGCGATGTGACTGCCCTTGCTCAGGAAGTAATACCTTTTTTTAATGGTGGGGATGTTAATCTCGTTCATGATGCCCGACAACAATAAGGCGCCCCTGCGGAGGTTTTCCGCAGCAAATGTTTTCTGCGTATCCATTAAATTCTTTTGGGCTTTTGCCAGCGTCTCCTTGTCCGTGATGCTGCTCACTTTGTCGGTTGCATAATCGATCAGCGTGTTATAATCACCCGAAGCCAGGCGTTGGAATTTGATCACATCATTGTAGGTAAACTCTACATAATCTGAGAGCGCTTTTTCCGGGTACATCAGGTTGACCATCGCCCAGACGATGCCGCCGAGGAAAAACACCTCACGTTTGTTTTGAATACCTGCATTCTGGTGGAGCGTTTGCAATTCAAGCATCACACTTTGCGGCAGCAGACTGTCTGTCGGTGATACCTGCATAAAACGGGAGCCGAAAGGCAGCGAAAATGATTCGAAATTACCAAAAGAATAATAGCCGCCCTTGGTGTTGCCACCGCCGATGTCGATGCTTACGCTGCGCTCTTTCGATTTTGGCAATACGATGCCGATATTGGTGTATTTCGCTTCGTCGTTGGGTGAAAGAAATTCGATCGGCCGTTTAAATGACGGCATTTCATTTTGTACCACCTGTTCGAACACCTGCCGGATGCTGTCACGATTTAATTTTTTGCGGATCACTTCCTGTAATACACCACTGGAGAAAGCAATGTAGATGCGGTCTTCGGTGATCTTCATGCTTTGCGCAATGTTCAGGAATTGCCGGATGGCATTTTTCGCAGCCTCAAACGCGGTGGTATTCAGATCGGCAAAATTTGCATTGATGGCACTGTCCCTAGAGGTGTTGTAGATATAATGTCCTTCGCGACCCAGGGTCACCTGTACCACGCTCAGCTTTACACCCGTTGAGCCGATATCGATGCCCGCGTAGGCCTGTGCCCGCTTCCGGACGCTTTCGGAAAGCTGTAACAAAGCCATGCGGCTACCCTCGAGGTTGAGCTGGGTGTAGATCTCTCCGGCTGCATCAAAATAACGAACGGCCTTCATACTGTCTTCGAGGTCCCGGTACAAAAGACCGAGGTTTTCCGATGCAACGGCTTCCCAGTATCTATCCTTCTGTTGTTTAACCAGGCTGAGGCCCGAAATCAGGTTGCGTTCCGCTTCCTGATACTGATTTGCTTCGCGGTAGGTGTTGCCTACCTTGATGCGGCGAATAGCCAGGTTGGGCTGCTGCGCGAAAACGGCTGCCGCCAGCAGGGCGAGGAGCGGCAAGAGTACAAAGAACTTTTTCATTTGATGTTTTTTATTGGGATAAACCGGGTCTTGTGTTGGTATTTTTAAAAACAACGGCAATCGGTGCTGCATTTTGAAACCACGATCACGCGGACAATTCGGCCAATTTTATTGTAACAATATTGCACTTTCCGGCCGGTATAATTACCTGCCACCTGCTCACAGGTTGGTTCGCCGGTACGATAACAGTTGTTGTCGATGAGGTCAATCGGGCAATCGCTGCTGATCTCCTCTACCATTTTACCCTTTATGAAACCGCCTTTGCCATCGTGTAATTTTTCGTATTTGGAACGTCCTGAACAAAGGAAGCCTTTAGCAACTGTGCCCCTGGCAGGCCGTTGTGGTGCGCCGCAGTCTTTGCTGTTGGCTTCAACCAGCTTGCCGCGGATAAAACCGCCTTTGCCATCGTTTAATTTCTCGTATTTGGATGCCTGGAAGCAGATAAAGCCACCGGCCGGGGTTGACCGTGCCGGTAGTTGTGGTGCGCCGCAGTCTTTACTATTGGCCTCGAGGAGTTTGCCTTTTATAAAACCGCCCTTGCCATCATTGAGGCGCGAAAATTTGGAAGTCCCTTCGCACATCGTGCCGGCTGCAGCAGTTCCGCGGGCGGGGTATTGCGGGGCGCCACAGTCTTTGCTATTCGCCTCGAGGAGCTTGCCTTTCATAAAACCACCTTTACCATCATTCAGGCGCGAAAATTTAGACGTGCCTTCACACATCGTACCGGCTGCAGCAGTTCCGCGGGCGGGGTATTGCGGGGCGCCGCAGTCTTTACTATTGGCCTCGAGGAGTTTGCCTTTTACAAAACCGCCCTTGCCATCATTGAGGCGCGAAAATTTAGACGTGCCTTCGCACATCGTACCGGCTGCAGCAGTTCCGCGGGCCGGGTATTGCGGGGCGCCACAGTCTTTGCTATTGGCTTCGAGGAGTTTGCCTTTTACA
>JBBSSY010000162.1:0-7273 GCA_038241595.1 Chitinophagales bacterium
ATCCCGATATTAAGCTTTTCCGTCTTCCGAAAAGTGACCTGCTGCGCCAGTGAAAAGAGAAATGCGTAATCTGCGGAAGAGAATGTGGTGATGTTGCTGAAATTGATGGTGCCGTCCGGCTCAACGAGGAACACCGTATTTGGGATGTCATCCACGGCAAAACGCAGGAGTGAAAGGCCCATGGTGCGCTTCCCGCCGTTGATGGGTATGGTCAGGTTGCCATAGTCGTATTTGCCGATACCGGCAAAATATTCAGCGTGCATCAGGTTCACCTGCGGGTAATCTTTTACCCCCACGAGTGCTGCGGGATTCCAGTAACCGGCACTTCCATCATGCACCGAAGCCACCTGTGCCCCGCCCATGGCCAGCCCGCGAGCCCCTGCTCCGATGTTTAAAAATTCGTTGGAGTATTTTCTGAATTGTGCATTCGAGCGCACCGACACCAGGGAGAGTGCAAGTATCGGAAGCAGGAAAATGGTCGCTTTTCTCATCAGCATATTAATTGGAAAGGCCGGATTGCCGGCTTTCCCGGATATTGGATTTATTTTGTTCCGGCGTCAGCGTCTGCTGGCAGGCCGGTTACGCTTTTCAAATGTCCTATTAATTCATTGCATCACAAAACAAGCTTTCCCCCGTAAATGTAGCACGCTTCCCGGCCTTTGCAAACGATTTCTACCGGTCAATATTGCGTGTACCGTAACGCGGATATTCATTTACTTTTGCGGAAATTTTATGCACGGTATGAACCTGATTGAAGAATTAAAGTGGCGGGGTATGATCCAGGACATCATGCCGGGTACCGAAGAGCAACTGTTGAAAGAGTCTACAGCCGGGTATATAGGTTTCGACCCTACTGCAGACAGCCTGCACATAGGCAACCTGGTGCCGATCATCATGTTGGTTCACTTACAAAAAGCCGGTCATAAACCCATTGCGCTGCTTGGTGGTGCTACCGGCATGGTAGGCGACCCTACCGGCAAGAGCCAGGAAAGGGTTTTGCTCAGCGAAGAGATCCTCGCTCACAACCTGGCCGGTGTTAAAAGCCAGCTTCAAAAGTTCCTCGACTTCGACCCCGCGCTGCCCAATGCCGCTGAAATGGTCAATAATTTTGACTGGTTCAGGGATTTCACCTTCCTCGACTTCATCCGGGACGTGGGCAAACACATCACCGTAAATTACATGATGGCCAAAGACAGTGTAAAGAAAAGACTTGACAGTGAAACAGGCATGAGTTTCACCGAGTTCACCTACCAGCTGGTGCAGGGCTATGATTTTTACTGGCTGAACAAACACAAACAGGCGAAATTGCAGATGGGCGGCAGTGACCAGTGGGGCAATATCGTAACCGGCACCGAACTCATCCGTCGCAAAAGTGGTGGCGAGGCCTTTGCCTTTACCTGCCCGCTGATTACTAAAGCGGACGGCGGCAAATTTGGTAAATCGGAAAAGGGCAATATCTGGCTCGACGCCGAAAAAACGACGCCGTACCAGTTCTACCAGTTCTGGCTAAATGCCACCGATGAAGACGCCAGGCGGTGGCTGCCACTTTTTACTTTCCTGAAACAGGGAACAATCAGCGATCTGGTGGCGCGCCATGACGCCAACCCGGCTGGTCGCCTGCTGCAAAAAACACTGGCTACCGAAGTGACCACCTTCATCCACGGCCAGGAGCAGCTAAACCAGGCGATCAGTACTACGGAGAAATTGTTTTCTGCCCAGCACGCGCCCGCCGAAACCTTCAGCAGGGAGGATCTTGAGAATATGGAAGGCATCGTCAAAGTCAACTTCCCGATCGATAAGATCTGCGGTGGAACAGATGTCGTCACTTTTCTTGCCGAAACAGGCATCTTACCCAGCAAGGGCGAAGCCAGGAAGATGGTGCAGAACGGAGGTATCAGCATCAACCGCTCAAAAATCAGCGACATCGCGCTCGTCCTGGGAGAATCAGTGCTATTACACAACGAATACCTGCTCGTTCAAAAAGGAAAGAAGAACTACTACCTGGTTAAATGCGTCTGATCCATGCAAACCGTTTACTTTATTCCGGGACTGGGCGCAGACCACCGCGTATTCGAGCAACTTGATCTTGATTTTTGCCACCCGGTGTTTATCGATTGGATCAAACCGCTGCCCCGGGAACAGATGGGTGATTACGCGTTACGGATGCGGAAGCTGATTAATGATGAAAACCCGGTCATCGTCGGTTTGTCATTTGGCGGCATGATCGGTGTGGAGATCGCGAAACAAAGCCCGGTTCAGAAACTGGTTCTCTTATCCAGTGCCAAAGGACCGCTTGAGATTCCACCTGGTTTGCGCATGTTGCGTCACCTGCCATTGCATAAATTATTTACGCCGGCCATGCTTCGCACCGCTAATCAGTTCGCTTACAAAGTCATGGGTATTTCTCAGCGTGAAGACAAGATGTTATTCAGCCGCATGCTGGCTGAGGCGGACAATGACTTTATTCGTTGGGCGCTTAACCAGATTATACATTGGGACAACACAACCACTGTAAAAAACCTCGTTCATATTCACGGTACCGCCGACCTGATGCTTCCCTATAAATATATCCAGGCGGATTATACCGTGCCTGGTGGCGAACACCTGATGCTGATGATTCAGCCAGAAACCATATCCAGGATCCTGCGTGAAGTGATTACCGGCTGATCCTTAAATGCTGACTGCTGACTGCCGACTACTGATTGCCGACTACTGACTGCTGACAACTGATTTCCTCTAATACATTACATACCTGCATAATAAGGCATCGTATCCGAGATGGACTCGATAAATTTCCTTTCCCTGAGGAGAAAGCCGTTGCCTTTGGCGCAAAGGTGAACGATCAGCTTTTCCACGCTGATGGGGTTTCCTTCGGGGATGTCGGCGATGTTGCTGTTTCGGATCTCGTGCCCGTCGATGATCATCACGCTGCCACTGCCGATGGCTTCCATTTGATTGCCGCCTGTGATCAGCATGCCCGTGTCTTCGCCCAGCCCGATGCCCAGGCAGGAGGGATTGCTGGCAACGGCCTGTGCCAGTCGCCCGAATCGGCCACGCTTTTCAAAATGACTGTCGAAGATCACGTCTTGCATAAACCCCAGTCCGGTTGTAATTTTTACTTCGCCTTTCAGGTGTGCACGCGCTGCATTGCCTTCGTAGATCATGGTATTGCTCATGGCCATGGCACCTGCCGACGTTCCTGCTACCACGAAATCTTCGTGTTGGTATCGTTCGTGAACGATGCGCAGGAATTCCGTGCCGCCGAATACAGCGCTGAGCCGCAACTGGTTGCCGCCGCTGAAAAGGATGCAGTTGGTTTCCAGTAACCGGTGTATGAATTCGGGGTTGGTGGCGTCTTCGCGGTTGCGGATATGCATGACGCCGATATTGGTGCAGCCGATCTTTCCAAATGCGTTCAGGTAGTTATCGCCCACCTCATGGGGGATCATCGAGGCCGTCGTAATCACTTCAATGCGGTCATTCGGGCCGCCGGATTCCTGCACGATGCGACGGAGAATTCCCAGCTCAAAAAAATTGAGGTTGTTTCGGTACGTTGTGCCGGTTTCCATGTCGATCCCTTTGTCTTCCGCACCACCGATTGCTATAAGCTTCCCTTTAGATACTACCATGTCAGATTGTTACCGGGGCAAAAGTAGCTGGTTTATAGTTTATAGTTTGTAGTTTATAGTTTGTAGTTTATAGTCTATAGTTAGATTGCCTGAGTGCGGATAGCTGACTGCTGATTACTGACTGCAGATTGCTGATTACTGACTGCTGATTGCTGATTGCTGTACACCTTACACGCTCCGAAATTGCTTGACATAATAAACGCCTGCGCCAACCAACGCAATAAATACTCCCCCTAAGGCAAACCAGCCGGTGGAAAAAAATACAAAAAGCCAGATGACAATAGAAATAATTACGGGCAATGGGTACAGCCACATCCTGAAAGGTATTTCGGACCGCTTTTTTCTTTTGCGCAGCAGCACCACGCCAACCGCCTGCCCGATAAACTGGATCACGATGCGCATGGCGAGGATGGCGCTGATGACATCGCCCAACCGGAACAAAAGGCTGAACACAAAGCCAATGCCACCGATAAACAACAACGACACATACGGGAAATTTTTGGTAGGATGCAATTTCGAAAAGATGCTGAAAAAATTACCGTCCGCCGCCGCGGCGTATGGCACACGTGAATAACCCAGCATCACCGCGAACAAGGATGCGAACGCAATCCATAGTACCAATGCAGTCGCCACCATCGCAGCCTTTGCCCCATAGATCCGTTCGATGAAGGTGCTCACGATGAAAGAAGAATGTTGTGCTTCCTGCCATGGGATGACGCCGACTATACTCAGGTTCATGCAGAGGTAGAGAACGGCGATACCCCCAACGGAAATAAATATGCTGCGGGGTATATTCTTTTGCGGATTGATGATTTCGCTGCCCAGGTGACAAACATTATAATAGCCCAGGTAACTGTAAATGGTTTTTACGGAACCCTGACCGAGCAACACCCAGAACGCACCGGTAAAAAATTCGCTTGGTTTGTCAGGGAAAATTGAAAACTCAATTTGTTTGTGTGTAAATCCGCCAATGATAATCCATAACAGGGTGATGATCACTCCGGCCCAGAGGAACACGGAAATCTTGCCGATCGTTTTTATATTCCGGTAGAGCAACAGGGTGATCAGGATTACCACCGCACCAGAAATCATTTTTCTTGTCATCGCATCCAGCGGCACCAGGTAGCTCATATATTGTGCAAAGCCGATTGAGCCGGAAGCCACCACCAGCGGGGCCTGGATGCAGGTTTGCCAGACAAAAAGAAACGACATCATCTTTCCCCATTTGCTGCCGTAAGCTTCTTTTAAAAAATTATAGCTGCCGCCCGCGAGTGGGTAGGATGCCCCGAGTTCGCTCCATACCATGCCATCTACAAAAGCAATAAATGCCCCCAGTATCCAGGCCCATATAAATAAATTGCTGCCCGTTAAACTGATGACCAGCGGCAACACTACGAAAGGACCGATACCAACCATATCGATCATGTTGATGGCGGTAGCCTGTATCAAACTGATCTCTCTTTTTAATGCTGGCGCTGATGACATGAATATGCGGGTATGGCTTGATGGTGATTGATTGTGGCAGGCATCTCATCTGTCGAAGGAATGATAACCAGGCAGCAGCCCGACAATCAGCGCTTAGTGATGGCTGTTACCAGCTTCCTTACATGAAGTGCTAAATGTAATGAATATACGGGATATTGTAGGGGAGCGCAGCACCTGCCATACCCTTAAACGGTTCTGTGCGCCCCCGAAATTGGCCACGCAAGAGAAAAAAACTATATTAGTTCCCGGCAATCATTAAAAATCCAGCCAACCAATATTGCTTATGAAAATTCTCGAGATTAAGATCTTAAGAGGCCCCAACTATTGGAGTATCCGTCGTCCCAAACTGATCCAGATGAAACTCGACCTGGAGGAAATGGAGCAGCGGCCAACGAACAAGATCCCCGGTTTCAGGGAGCGGCTCCAGGCAGTTTTACCCGGCATGTATGAACACCGGTGCAGTGAAAATGAACCCGGTGGTTTTTTCAAACGAGTAGATGAAGGCACCTGGATGGGGCATGTGATCGAACACATTGCACTGGAAATACAGACCATGGCAGGCATGGATACCGGCTTCGGCCGAACACGAAGTACCGGTAAAGAAGGTGAATATTCAGTGGTTTTCAGTTATATCGAAGAAGATGCCGGCGCTTATGCCGCCCGTGCGTCCGTTGCGCTTGCCCAGGCCATTGCCGATGGATCTCCCTACGACCTGGAGCAGGATATCCAGATCTTGCGCGAGATCCGGGAGGCCACCCGGTTAGGACCATCGACCGGCTCCATCGTAGATGAAGCCGTAAAACGAGGCATTCCTTTTATCCGACTTAATAAACACAGCCTGGTACAGTTGGGCTATGGCGTTAATCAGAAACGAATTCGCGCTACCATCGCTGGTACAACCTCATCCATCGCTGTCGACATCGCAGGTGATAAGGAAGAAACTAAAAATCTGCTCGGCGCGGCGGAAATCCCTGTGCCAGCCGGGCGGATCGTACGCAACGAAGAAGATCTGCAGCATGCGATCAACCGCATTGGCTATCCTGCTGTGTTAAAACCGATCGATGGAAATCACGGCAAAGGTGCTACCACCAATATTACAACGTGGGCACAGGCACAAAAAGCCCTTGTGGCCGCCCAGCATTACAGCACTGCCGTTATCTGTGAGAAATTCATCACCGGTTTTGACTTCAGGGTGCTTGTCATCAACTACAAATTTGTATGCGCAGCACTACGCACCCCGGCGAGTGTGATCGGCGATGGCAGTAATACGATACGCTGGCTTATCGAGGATACGAATAAAGATCCAAAACGAGGTTATGGCCACGAAAAAGTGCTGACGCAGATCAAAATAGACGACTTCACCGCTAAAATGCTGGATGAGAAAAGGTACACGCTTGAATCGGTTCCCGCCCCCGGCGAACTCATATTGTTAAAACCAACAGCAAACCTCAGTACCGGGGGCACATCGGCCGATGTAACCGATGAAGTTCACCCGGTTAATATATTTATGGCAGAAAGAATCGCCCGCATTATTGGTCTGGACATCTGCGGCATTGATATCATGGCACCAGATCTTAGAGTACCTATTACCGCAAGCGGCGGCGCGGTATTGGAGGTGAATGCCGCGCCTGGTTTCCGCATGCACATAGAACCCGCCAGTGGCCTGCCAAGAAATGTGGCCGAACCGGTCATCGATATGCTGTTTCCAAAAGGCAGCGCCGGTCGCATCCCGATCATTGCAATCACCGGCACTAACGGCAAAACAACAACCACCCGACTGACCGCCCATATCTGCAAAACGGCCGGCTACAAAGTAGGCTTCACCACGTCCGATGGCGTCTATATCCAGAACCAGCTCATGATGAAGGGCGACTGTACCGGGCCACTAAGCGCGCAGTTTGTGCTGAAAGATCCAACGGTCGACTTTGCCGTTCTGGAATCAGCCCGCGGCGGCATCCTCAAATCAGGGCTTGCTTTCCAGCATTGCGACATAGCCATCGTGACCAACGTTACCGCAGATCACCTGGGGCTCGGCGGCATCGACCCGCCTGAACAAATGGCAAAAGTAAAAGCGATTCTGCCTGAAACTGTTTTCCCACATGGTTTCACCATCCTCAACGCAGACGACGACCTGGTTTATGCCATGCGCAAGAACCTGG
>JBBSSY010000163.1:0-7250 GCA_038241595.1 Chitinophagales bacterium
AAAGCGTTCTGTGATTCCGGCACGGTGTTTTTTACAAACTATACCATCGGCAATGACCCCGTCACGTCAAGTATCTGGGATTTTGGAGATGGCTCCACTTCGCTGGATCAGGATCCCATCCATTCTTTTACCAGTCCGGGACAATACCTTGTTTCTCTTTCTGTAGTTACTACAACTGGTTGCGCAAGAACACTTACCGATACCGTCCGGGTCTATGCGACGCCAAATCCTTCAATTATTAGCGACAGTGTAGTGTGTATCAATTCGTTAATCAACTTCCGGGCAGGGCTTTTGCCAACTGATACGGCAGTAAATGTTACCTGGAGTTTCGGCAATGGCCAAACGTCGACCCAGCTTAACCCTCAAATCACCTTCGCCAGCACCGGTACCTTCATCATTACGCTAGATGTAGTAAACGCCGCCGGCTGTAAAATGTCGGTTACAAAAAGCATCCGTGTTACGCCGCTACCCATTATAACTTTTTCGACGAACCCGGTTATCCCGGTCGGCAGCAGCATCCAGATTCCGGTGACCTATACGCCGGGCATTCGTTCCTATACCTGGACGCCAATATCCGGGCTCAGCTGCACAGACTGCGCAGTGCCGGTGGCCAAACCATTCCTGACAACCAAATACGGGATCAATGTAGTTGACAGCATCGGTTGTACCAGCAATGCGTCAGTAACGGTCACCGTCATCTGCAACGAAAAAAACTATTTCGGTCCCAATACCTTTTCACCAAACAACGATGGCAACAACGACCTGTTCTACCCGCGCGGATCGAATATTACCCGCATCCAGTCGATGCGAATTTTTAGCCGCTGGGGTGAAATGGTTTTTGAGAAGAGAAATTTTTCTGCCAATAGCGGCTCCGACGGGTGGAACGGCATGTACAAGGGAAAGCGAGCTGATGCGGGCGTTTACGTATACATCATAGAATTTATTTGTGAGAACGGCGCCATCATCCCTTTTAAAGGAGATGTTACCCTGGTGAGATAGTTGCGATTGCAGAAGCATTAACCTGATTCGAATGAAAAGAAAGATATTGATAACGTTTCTCAGCCTGTGGCTGGTTGTGTACCATTCGCACGGCCAGGACATTCACTTTTCGCAGTTTTTCGAAGCGCCGCTGCTGAGGAATCCGTCGCTCGCGGGCATTTTTACGGGCGACATTCGCGTGCAGGCTGTCTACCGCGATCAGTGGCGGAGCTTCAGCAATGCGTACCGGTCGGGATCGCTTAATGCAGAATACAAAATGCCGATTGGCCGTGGAGATGATTTTGTCACCGCCGGCCTGCAAATATTGTTCGACAAAGCCGGTTCTGCAGGATTAACATCCACCCATGCACTCCCGGCCATCAATTATCACAAATCCCTGAGTAGCAGCAAGGTCATGTATTTATCCGTCGGTTTTATGGGCGGCATTGTTCAGAAACACATCGACCGATCGAAGATCACAACCAATAACCAGTACGACGGCTCAGCATTTAACCCTTCCCTTGCCGATGGCGAAACATTCACCAGTCCTAACTATACCGTGGCTGATGGCAGTTTCGGTGCCAGTTTTAACACGAGTTTTGGCAAGGATCAGCAAAACAGCCTGTTCGTAGGAGCAGCTTTCCATCACATCAATCGGCCACGCAACTCGTTTTATCTCTCCGAATCGTCAGCGCTGAATCCGAAATATGTTTTCTCGGGCGGCGTTAAATATTCAATCGATAATTATACGTATTTCACCCTGCAGGCCGATTATTCTAACCAGGGAAGTTTCAATGAAATCATCGGCGGCGCCTTGTATTCGGTGATCATCGGCGAACCCGACGCAGTCGCGTATACCCTCCATGGTGGCGCTTTGTTGCGGTGGAAAGATGCCCTCATCCCCGTGATAAAAATAGACTACAATCCATTTGCCGTAGCCATAAGTTACGATGTAAACGTTTCCCAGTTGAAAACAGTCAGCCAGGGAAGAGGCGGTTTTGAATTGTCCGTATCCTATATCGGCTTCCTGGATAGGCTCAACACGTCGAAGGGTAAGGTGCTCTGCCCGCGTTTTTGAGTAAGCTTTGAACAAGTTCTTGCTTCAGCCGTTGCTACAAGAGACCCCTTCCTGATTTAATAACGGGTAAACTGTAAAAAAAATGATAGCACAAGGACAATTAGCCCCCGAATTTTCGCTTTTCGACAGTGATAAAAATAAAGTGTCCCTTACCGACTTCCGCGGGAAAAAAGTGTTGATCCTTTTTTTCCCACTTGCTTTTACCAGTGTATGCACCAAAGAATTGTGCGAAGTTAGAGACAACATTGCTGGCTATAACAATGCCAACGCTACCGTACTCGGCATCAGCGTGGATTCTATATTTACGCTAAAAAAATTCAAGGAAGAGCAAGCGCTAAACTTTACACTGCTCAGCGATTTTAATAAGGACATATCCCGCGCATACGATTCGATCTATGAAACCTTCGGTTTTGATATGAAGGGCGTTTCAAAGAGGGCAGCATTTGTAATTGATTCGGCAGGAATCATCAAATATGAAGAAATTCTGGAAAATGCCAGCGAAGTGCCTGACTTTAAGGCCATAAAACAAACGCTTGCAGATATTGCCTGATATCAGTTAAATTAGTTATAAATTCGAAAACACCTTAAGGGTTACGCCTTAGCCTGTTTTCATTTTCAGTAAATGCTTTGTATATTTGATTCAATGGGTCTACCTTGATCGAGTAAGATATCAAAGCGTATGAAGAGATTTTACATACTGTTTTTTATTGTGTCCCTGTCTTTGTACAGCCGGGGCCAGGGAACACTTATACCACCGGCCGCGGAAGTCAAGATCCTGAAATATTTCCCAAATCCTGCTACCAGCCAGATCACTTTTAATTTCGAACGAATTCCAGCTAAAGATTTTTCATTCCAGATCTTCAATTTTATCGGGAAGAAGGTGTTTGAATCACAGTCGCTGTCAGCAACCACTGTCGTAAGCCTGACCGATTTCTACCGCGGCTTTTACATTTTCCAGCTGAGAGACAAGTCAGGACATGTCGTTGAATCCGGCAAGTTCCAGGTTACCAAATAATGCTCATTCCCCATTACCTCTTACTGCACTTCGGCTATCAGGAATTTTAAATACTGGGTATTCTCCATTCCGTGGATAATCGGGTGATCGCCCGACTGGGTTTGAAAGCTGACCTGCCTCAAAGTTCGTTTCGCATCATGTGCAGCGGCCTGGATGGTTTCGAGGAACAGTTCAGGATGTACGAGGCTGGTACAGGATGCCGTAACCAGGAACCCCCCTTTTTTGATGATTTTCATGGCGCGCAGGTTGATTTCCTTGTACCCTGTTACGGCTTTCTGAATATTTTCGCGGCTCTTGGTAAACGCCGGTGGATCCAGTATGACCACATCATGTTTGCGTCCTTCTTTCGACCAGCCTTTGAGTACGTCAAAGGCGTTCAGGGCTTCAAAACTGCATATTTTTTCGAAACCATTCAAAGCAGCGTTTTTCCTCGCCTGGGCCACCGCGTTTTCCGAGATGTCTACGCCTACCACTTTGCGGGCACCATAAGAAGCGGCGTGAACCGAGAAAGTACCCGTATAACAAAACATTTCAAGTACGTCTGCGTCTCGAACGATGTGCTGCAACGCCCGGCGGTTATCCTGCTGGTCCAGGAAATACCCGGTTTTCTGGCCGTTTTCCAGATCCACGTGAAACTTCAGGCCATTTTCATGCAGGATGATATTCGTATCGAACGGTTCCGAGAGAAATCCTTTTTGCTGCACCATGCCTTCGAGTTCACGCACAGGTACGTCGTTGCGTTCATATATTCCTTTAGGCTTAAAAATGGTTTGCAGTGCTTCCACGATCGCTGGTTTCCACACATCCATGCCCAGCGCGAGCGTTTGGATCACCAGGTAATCATTGAATTTATCGATAATGAGGCCGGGCAGAAAGTCGGCTTCCCCAAACACCAGCCGGCAGTTTTCGACGTAGCCGATTTTGTTTTTGAACGTTTTGGCCTGCAAAATTTTGCGCTGAAAGAATGCTGCATCAATCGGTTCGAGTTTATTCCTTGTAAGCAGTCGAACCGCAATCTGCGATTTCAGGTTGATAAACCCCCGGCCGACAAATTTCTGGTCGGGCGTTACCACGTCAACGATATCACCACCGTTCACGACAAGTCCGTCGGTGTTGATTTCATTCAGAAAAATCCAGGGATGACCGTTTTCCACCCGCTGGCTAAGTTTTCTTTTCAGCGTTACATTCATTGATAATGAGGCATGGTATCATTAATAATAAGAATGGCAGTTTGGTGTAACAATTGTCCGGTACTTCCACTTTTGCGACAATTTGTCCACACCGGCTGCTTGGCAAACTAATTGACAAACATACTCGTTAAATGCCTATCGTACCGGATTTATCTAATTATTATCAAGTTGGTTCGATTTGAACTGGAAAATATATTTTTGCAGGCTAAGGAAACGGTTAAAATTTCATGACAATTGTACAAATATGAGCGAAAAAGATTTCAAGAACCCAGCCAAAGGCGCTGAAGGCTTCTCAGGAATAGACGAAAACGATCAACCATTAAATATTAATGCTGATTCTGATGTTCCAGGCACTTCCTACCTGGATGAGACGGTAGCTAGTCCGTCTGAAACGGAGAAGTTACAAGGGGAAATGGCTGAACTAAAAGACAAATACATTCGACTTGTTGCCGAGTTCGACAATTTTCGAAAACGCACTTCAAAAGAAAAGCTGGAGATTATGCAAACAGCCGGCAAAGACGTTATTATTCCCTTGCTCGATGTGATGGATGATTTCGAACGGGCACAAAAGCAGATGGAAACCAGCAACGACCTTGGCGCTTTAAAAGAAGGGGTAAACCTGGTGTTCAACAAACTCAAAAGCACTTTGCAAAACAAAGGTCTAAAAGCCATGGTGAGTATCAAGGAAGCGTTTAATCCCGACCTGCATGAGGCAATCACCGAGATCCCGGCACCTACGCCTAATCTCCAGGGGAAAGTGCTTGATGAAGTGCAAAAAGGGTACTATTTAAATGATAAAATCATCCGGTTCGCCAAGGTAGTGGTCGGAAAATAACGAGAATCTATAAAATACGTTTCGGTTTATAGCCGGAACAATGTGTAAGAAATGGCTAAAAGAGATTATTACGAAATACTCGTTGTAGCGAAAGGTTCATCCGCAGATGAGATCAAGAAGGCTTACCGAAAAGTAGCCATGCAGTATCACCCGGATCGCAACCCCGGTGACAAACCGGCGGAAGAAAAATTTAAGGAAGCGGCTGAAGCGTACGAGGTGCTCAGCGATGCTGACAAGCGCGCCCAATATGATCGCTTCGGTCACGCCGGCGTTAATAGCAGCGCACGTGGCGGACAGTCCGGCAACATGGATGATATCTTCAGCCAGTTCGGGGATATTTTCGGGGAAGACGTGTTCGGCGGTTTTTTTGGCGGGGGCGGTGGTCGTGGACGCGGTGGTAACGGCAGAAGCCAGGGTGTAAAGGGCAGCAATCTTCGCATAAAGATCAAACTGACTTACGAAGAGATCGCGAAAGGCGTAACCAAAAGTGTAAAAGTAAAGAAATACGTTGTCTGTACTACCTGTAGTGGCAGCGGGGCAAAAGATAAAGGCAGTGTGCAGACTTGCGGAACCTGTGGCGGCAATGGACAGGTGAGAAAGGTAAGCAATACATTCCTCGGTCAGATGCAGACGGTTACTACCTGCACCACCTGTGGGGGAACCGGTAGCATCATCACTTCAAAATGTAATACCTGCAAGGGCGAAGGCAGGGTGTATGGAGAAGAAACCGTAAGCATCGACATCCCCGCAGGCGTACAGGAAGGCATGCAACTGAGTATGAGCGGTAAAGGCAACGCCGGCGAACGCGGTGGAAGTAATGGCGACCTGATCATCCTGATTGAGGAAGAGGCACACGAAGACCTGCACCGGGACGGGCTAAACGTAGCCTACGACCTGTACATCACCTTCCCCGACGCAGTATTTGGAACTAATGTAGAGGTGCCAACCATCGACGGCCGTGCAAAAATTAAAATTCCACCCGGCACGCAAAGTGGTAAAATTTTCCGGTTAAAAGGAAAAGGGTTTCCTGCCGTCAATTCCTACGAAAAAGGCGATCAGCTCATTCACGTGAATGTGTGGACCCCACAGACATTATCGTCTGATGAAAAATCAATGATGGAGAAAATGAACGATTCTCCCAATTTTCAGCCTCATCCGGATAAAACAGAAAAGAGTTTCTTTGACAAGGTCAGGGAAATGTTTACCTAAGACATACCATGCGCCCGGACCAACCGGGCGCCTTTTTTTAGTTCCTCCGCTTATTTTTCGAGTAGATCTTCCGTGCTTTTTCAACAAGTTCCACAAATTCTTTCTGCAGCGGGTCAGCAGCATCATAATTTTCTGCTGCCATCTCTACCGCCTGCTTCCAATACGTCGTCTTTACGTAATTTGATTTTTTAAGAAATGAGGCAAACATAACCACCGAAGTCGCAAACCGGTAACATTTGTCAAGTTGTGCAAACGGGGTGAATGTATTCGGGCAGATGTATAGAGATCGCCTGCGCAGGCTGTCGTTTGGATCTTTAAAATTGACGATGATATTGGCAATGCCTGCCTGGGAGAGAGAGTCCATGCCGTTGGCCTTGTCAACGGGTATGATCTCGATCATCGCAATAAGCGTATGGCCGGAGCCTACTTCTCCCCCTTCCAGTTCGCTGGACGAATCAGTGACAGCATTCAATTTGTTGTCGAATCCGATCAGCCGGTATTCATTGACGAAAAGCGGATTAAATGCTATGTTAAGGTAAGCATCGTCTGCGACCGTGTACAAAGTTTGAGTAAATTCTTTTACCAATACTTTCTCCGCTTCTTTTTCATCATCCAGGTACGCGAAATTCCCATTACCTTTCTTTGCCAGCACCTCCAGTTTGGAATCTTTATAATTACCCATACCCACGCCCAGGCAGGTGAGGTAAATACCCGTTTGACGGTGCATAGAGATCATCTTTTCCAGGTCGTCTTCAGAAGTCTGACCGATGTTAAAATCGCCATCCGTTGCCAGGATCACCCGGTTGCTTCCACCGGGAATAAAATTGGCCTTCGCCAGCGCATAGGCGGTGCTGATGCCCGATGCGCCAGCCGTAGCGCCGCTGGGCCACAGCTCCTCAATGGATTTGGTAATGATGGCTTTCTCTTTTCCTGAAGTTGGCTGCA
>JBBSSY010000164.1:0-7247 GCA_038241595.1 Chitinophagales bacterium
CGTCAGGAAGTTTTCGTCGTTGAACACAGCAACCGGTGGGGCAAAGGTGCCCAGGAAATTTTTCTTACCCTTTGCATTGATGCCATTTTTCACGCCAACACCGGAATCATTTTGCGAAAGCACTGTGGTGGGAATACGAATGTGTTTGATACCACGGTGCGAAATGGCCGCTGCATACCCCGCCATGTCGAGCACTGATCCGCCGCCAATGGCAGCAACGTACGAATGCCGGTCGATACCGTAATTATTAATGGCATCAACAATTTTATTGAGAAAAGCAGTCGTATTTTTTACCACTTCGCCCCCAGGGACTACTACGGGTTGCCCCACCAGTTCCGCGGAAGGAAATTTCTTAAAATAACGGGAGATATCAGCCAACAGATCGGGATGGGCCGCCGCCACGTTGTCGTCCACCACAAAGAGGATCTTACGAATGATGCCATCCGTGTTGCTGGCTTCGACAAAATCATTAAACAGTGGATTGTCTGTATTAAACAGGGCGCGGGTAAAATATACCCTGTATTCAAATCGTACGCTGAACGATTGTTGTAAGTAATCCATAAGCAAACATATTAGCGAGCCGGGTAACGGTTGAACGATATGATGATCAATAACAATACCATGTTAAGCCATCAGGGATTAAACAAATGCAGGATTTGGAGGTTCGAAAAAGCTACGATAAATATTATAGGCAATCAGGTGACCGCGAACAATTTACCAAGTTTTAACGATAACGGCAGTAAAAGTACAATGATACCTGCAGTTATCAAAGAGCCAAAGGCTGCGGCCCAGGCTGCATCCATGAGAATCAGTGCGACAACACCTGCTTTTACCGCCAGGCCGATATTTTTGCCCACTGGATTTTGCATCGCCAGGTACAACGGGCGATAGATCATGTAAGCGAACGGAATAAGAAAAAGGATGGCGACGGTCAGTGTGTCGCGTAAAGTTGCGTAATACATGATACAGCCGATGACAGCAGCATATAGCAAGGCGGCAAAATATAAAGTTGTTTTTTTTCCGCCGTGTACCTCGCCCCGGCTGATCATCGTAATTGCGGCGATGTATATAATGGGAACAATCGCGACTTGCCACCAGAGGTCCAGTTGAAACGGGAAAAGGCTTATACCGAGCAACAGGTTTAAGCCGCGGCAGAGCCCCATATTGAGCGGACCTGCCAGCACATGGTGTTTACTCCATTTGTTGTAAAAGAGTGCTGCGCCAGCGATCAGCACCGCCAGTCGGCCGGAGATTGTATTGGCAGAAAAAGCGAGGGCAATGCCGGCAGCAAGCAGTATGAAACCCAGCAGGGCGGCCTGCCTAAGAGGTATGAGGCCACTGGGAATCGGACGCTCGGGTCGTTCAACCCGGTCAAGCTTTGCGTCGAACACGTCGTTGAAAACCACGCCGCCACCATATAAACCGACCGTCGCCAGGCATAAGAGCGATGCGGGAAAAAAAAACCGACTGTCCAGCGGTTCGCTCACCAGCCAGCCTGTGATGGCGATCCCCGCAAGCACGTCGGCAACGGAGGTTACGATATTGGCGGGCCGCATAAGCCGGAGGAAACCACGGGTTCTACTCAACGCAAGTCATTTAACGGATGATGATGGAAGATTTGTCGATCCTCGGCTGCTGGCCCCCGCGGAGAATGGTATTGCCTTCAAACTTTTGGCTCTGGTCTACATCCCGGGTGATGGTAAAATCCGCTTCATCGATCTGGCCGCTTTGTCCAAATGCCGCGATTGCGTTCTGGTAGGTAGTTAGCCGGATGTCTTCCGCGGAAATGCCTTTTATCTTCATCAGTGCAGCTGTTTTCGGCACGGCAAGCGGGTCGCTGATGCCCCAGTCTGCGGCGGAGTTGACGATGATGCGGCCTGAACCATACTGTTTTACAATTTCGACCATGCGTTCGTTGCCCATTTTGGTAAACGGATAAATGGTAAATGCCGCCCAGAAGCCGCGGTCCAGCACCTCTTTAACGGTCTCTTCGTTATTGTGGTCCACGATCACCATGCCGGGATCGAGGCCATGTTCGACGGCGATGTCCATGCTGCGGCGCGTGCCGGCTTTCTTGTCACGGTGTGGTGTGTGGATCTGCACGGGCAGCGATGCTTCCTTTGCCAGTTCCAGTTGCAGGCGATAATATTTATCTTCTGCGGCGGTCTGGTCATCAAAGCCGATCTCGCCAATACCCACCACGCCTTCCTTATTAATAAATAATGGCAGTATTTCCATTACCTGTTCGGCCAGCGCTTCGTTGTTGGCTTCGCGGGAATTGAGTCCGATGGTGCAGTAATGTTTGATGCCGAACTGCGACGACCGGAACCGTTCCCATCCAATGAGGCTGGCATAATAATCACGGAACGTGTCGATCCCGGTGCGAGGCTGCCCCAGCCAAAACGCAGGTTCGATGATTGCCACGATGCCTGCGTCGGCCATCGCCTGATAATCGTCCGTGGTACGCGAAGTCATATGCACATGCGGGTCGAAGAAACGCATGGATTTGACATCTTTCAGGTCCACCGGCTCCTGCGTTTCTGCGGCGATCCGGTCTTCGGTAAAGGAGGTACTGCAACACATGGGCGTATATTTTAGGCTGTCAGCTGTCAGCAATCAGCTATGAGCTATGAGCTATGAACTTTTTGAATAAAAAATTACGTGTATAAAATCTCTAACAACAATCAAATCTTCTTAATCGAAAATCAATAATTATAAACTACAAACCATAAACTACAAACTACAAACTACAAACTTAATTTCCCAAAGTGTCCCATCTCAACACATTGTTCCTGATGAGGTCGATAAAATGCGGTTTATCACTGAGTAATTTCTGGGCGGGCGGGAAGGAAGTGTGGTAACAGGCCAGCGCGCCGGCGCGTTGTTCGGCGGGTTGGTCGCTGGCCAGCAGTCTTGTCAAATCCTCCAGGTGTTTCTCATTAAAAAAATGATACACCAGTCGCCAGAGGGCTGGTGGCACGGTTCTGCCGGCCGCCTGCCGTTCGTGTGCATAGTCCAGCAGGATGTCTGCCAGTCGTTCATTGGCACGTTCATCCAGTCCGATGATTTTGCTGATATCCTTATCGGTAAAATAAGCCTTCACGATCAGTTGGTTCCAGGCCGCTTCATCCAGGTACATTTCAGGGTATGGATTGTGATACATAATGGCCTCGAGCACGCTGCCAATATTACTGCGGACACCGGCTGCCGTTAGCGACACCCATGCTTCCGGGTAACGGTAAACCGGCAGCGCCGAATACAACGCAACCAGTTCATTCATTTCGGCATTGCGGAATAGATCCCCTATCTTTTTCAGGTACACTCCCTGGTCATCGGCATCCACCTGCATCAACAGCCAGAGCCGTGCCAGGCGGTCCAACGTCCAGTCATTGATTGAAAAGCCACGCTGTAGAAAAGTTATTTGTGCTGCTTCAGTTCCAGTGATCTCCAGTACACGCCGGCCCGTTTTTCGCGGTACGGCGGGAAAAGCATTGTACAGCGTAGTTGTTGTTTTTTCCCCCCTGACCGATTGTCCTTTCTCCTGCAACCACTGGAAGGCATCCGGCAACATGTTGCGGCCCAGGATTGCAATAATGACTTTGTCCAGATGTGATAGCTGTTCCTGGTCCATGACTTATCCTTGAATAATATAATGGCTTGCGAAATAATTCATCAGCAGGGCCCCGGTGATAATCAGCAGCCCGAAAAATTCGCGTGTCTTTTCGATGTAGGGCTTGGTGGCCTGCATGCTTTGCACAAGGCTTTCTTGCTGGTACTTAAAGATCCAGTCGCGCACCCCGTCTTTGGCAAAGAACAGCTGGATGGCATATACCAGGTACACCCCCATCGCGACCAGGTACACCACCGGATAATAATGGTGAAACGCAGCAAGTCCGCAGCAGATGGCGGCCACCATATAAATCGTCACCCAGATCCACGAGTCCTTGTCATTCAGGTTCACGTACGCGAAACCGAGGAAGGAGATGCAGAAAAAGATGTTCAGAATGCTTAAAAACATGAGAATAGTTTATAGTTTGTAGTTTATAGTCTGTGGTTAGTTAACAGTTGACAGTTGCTTTTCTTCAACTATAAACCACAAACTTTCCTCACGCTCTCACCTTCACATCCCTGCCAGAGCCATTTATAGCTCCTTTCTCAACTTTTATAGTTTGTAGTTTATGGTGTGTGGTTTGTTAATCGTTGACAGTTGTTTTTCTTCAACTATAAACTATAAACCACAAACTTTCCTCACGCCCTCCCCTTCCCATTCTTCGCTACAGCCATTTATCACTCATTTGTCCAACTATTTAGTTTGTCGTTTATGGTTAGTGGTTAGTTAATAGTTAACAGTTGCCTTTCTCCAACTATAAACTATAAACCATAAACCACAAACTTTCTTCATGCCCTCACTTGCCCGTTGCCGCGCACGAGCCATTTATAACTCATCAACGCTTCGAGCCCCATGGGACCGCGGGCATGAAGTTTCTGGGTGCTGATGCCGATCTCAGCGCCAAGGCCGAACTGCGCACCGTCTGTAAACGCCGTGGAGGAATTAACGTACACTGCCGCGGCATCAACCTCCTGTAAAAATAGCTCCGCATTTTCCATATCCTCCGTCACGATTGCCTCGCTGTGACGGGAACTGTACCGGTAAATGTGTTCCAGTGCTTCCTCATAACCAGCCACCGTTTTTACCGCCATTTTCAGCGACAAGAATTCAGTACCGAAATGTTCCTCTGCAGCCGGTTTGAGCAGGTAGGCAGGGTACGACCCGCTGAGTACCTTATAGGCAGTGTCGTCAGCGTATACCACCACTTCTTTGGCCACTAATGGATCCAGCAAAGCAGGCAGATCGTACAACCGCTCTTTATGGATAATAAGGCAGTCAAGCGCGTTGCATACGCTTACCCGACGTGTTTTTGAATTGAATATGATCGCGGCACCCTTTTCCACATCGCCAGATTCATCAAAGAAAACATGCACGATGCCCGCGCCCGTTTCTATGACCGGCACTTTGGCATTTTCGCGTACATAATTAATAAGTGCCTGGCTTCCACGGGGGATCACCACGTCAATATAACCCACGGCTTCGAGTAATACCGTAGCCGACTTCCTTTCAGGAGGCAGCAGGTTGACCACATCTTCGGCTATGCCGTGCGAAGCGAGTACTTTTTTTATAATAAGAATTAAAGCCTTGTTGGAACAATCGGCATCGCTGCCGCCTTTAAGTACGCATGCATTTCCCGTTTTAAAGCAGAGGGCAAATGCATCGCAGGTAACATTTGGCCGCGCCTCGTAGATAATGCCAATCACGCCCAGTGGCACAAATATTTTCGTCAGCCGGAGATCGTTTGGCAATGTTTTTTCGGAGATCACCGCGCCAAGCACGGTTGGCAGGGCTGCCACATTGCGCAGGTCGCTGGCGATCGCTTCTATACGCGGTGCAGTAAGTTCCAGGCGGTCATACCGATAATCATCCGGCATCATGTGTGCCAGGTCCCTGCTGTTTTCGTGCACCAGGTATTCCGTTTCTGCAACAAGGGCGTTAGCAAGATCCGCCAGTACTTCGTTTATTTTCGCGGGAGAAACCTGGCCAAGCTTGCGGCTGGCCGCCCGGGTATTGATAAAAAGTTCCTCGTGTTCCATGTTAATGCGTTTCCTGGCTTAAATATAAATAATCATAGTGCACCAGCGGCTTTTGATTTTTCTGCCCGATCAATTCGATCGCTTTCTCCGATCCGTATTCTGCAATGCCGAGGCCAATCGGTTTTCCCTCTTCATCGGTGATGCGAATAATATCTTTCTTCTTAAATTCTCCTTGTATAAAGATAACACCTACCGGCAATAAACTGGACGCTTTCGACCCGGTAAGTGCCAGTTTAGCCCCCTTATTTACCTGTACTACGCCTGAAACCGCATCAGTACGGGCTATCCGGATTTTTTGTCCCGAAAGTTTTTTATTTGGCACAAAGCGGGTGTGCACTGCCTGCCCATTTAGCACATCGTGGATAATGCCGTCGCGGGTTCCATTACAGATATGTACGGCGATGCCCAGTTTGGCGGTTTTAGAAGCCATGGATGATTTGGTAAGCATGCCACCGCGGCCAAAATTCGACTTGCTGGTGGTAATGAAACCGGAGAAATCGATAGATGGATCCACTTCTTCGATGATGGCAGAGGACTGATTTGCCGGGTCGCCGTCATAGAGGCCATCGACGTTAGTCAGGATAAGTAACGCGTCAGCCATGATCATGGCGGCGATCAGGCCGGCCAGTTCATCGTTGTCGGTAAACATGAGTTCGGTAATGGAAATTACATCGTTTTCATTGACAACCGGAATAATATCGTGTTGCAACAGGATGTTGAAACAGTTAACCATGTTGCGTTTGTGTTCGTTGGAGCGGAAATCATCCTTGGTGACCAGCACCTGTGAGCAGAGCAGCTTGTGCGCCCTGAAGAGTTCAGAATACGTATTGATCAGTTGCACCTGGCCCACCGATGCAAGCAGCTGTCTCGCGGCCACCACATCTGACTTTGGTTTTACCTGGATCAGGCTTTTGCCCGCCGCCACCGCGCCCGACGATACCACGACGATCTGTATGCCTTTATTTTTCAGACCGGCAATTTCATTGGTAAGTTTTGACATCCGGTGCAGGTCGGGGAGTCCGTCGGGGCGTGTCAGCACGTTCGAACCAATTTTTATCACAAGTTTCCTGTAAGAGCCGGCCATATGAGGGAGCGTTTGCGGCGCAAAAGTAGAGTTTATGGTTTATAGTTTACAGTTTACCTCTACTTAGTCAAATTTAGTTCAAATTTTTTTTAGGGACGAGACGCTTATCAGTCAAGGCTTTTAAGTACTGTAGCAGTACCAAAAAAGGGAGGCCCCGCAAATAGAAATCCACGGGGCTTAAAAACAAAAAATTAAGGGACGAAAATAGATAATTTTCGGCTCCTAGAGAGCCGTTTATTGTCTTTTCTATCCCTCTTCGAGTTTTTGTTTACCCACCTTACCCGCAACGTTTCCGCCAATGCGCTTATCTATTTGATGGGGTTGTTGCTTTGCCGCCGTCGAAACTGTCAGGTTATGGCAGAAGAATTTCAGGAATCTAACCAGCAAAGACTGCATCATTTTATTACCGGAATGGAATTTTTCAAATTTTATGGATTCAGTAACGGTAGCATTTTCTAATAGATTGCAGCAACTGGATCTTGATGATGATACCTGCCTGATTGTCGACGAGACGGGA
>JBBSSY010000165.1:0-7228 GCA_038241595.1 Chitinophagales bacterium
ATATCCTGAACCGCAAGTATATGATCAGGTCCGGCAAGTCGCAGATCGATATGGCGGCGGCGGATAAAGAGAACATCGAATTAACGGTGAAGCAGGAAGTGATCAGGTTGTACCAGGATTTAAAACTTTCACACCGGATCATGGCCGTCGGTATCAAAAATATGCAGGCGTCGAAACTGAACAATACCATGGCTGAAAAAGACTTCCTGAACGGGCAACTTACCGTAGATCGTTTATCAGTCGTCGCTGAAATCTATAGCAAGACCGTACTGGAATATGAAACATATGTGAACCGCTTTCAGACAAGTTATATGCAACTGGAAACGTTCACCGGTGTTAACCTTTCCGCGGTAATAACACGGGTAAAATGAGCTTCATTTATTTCATCAAATTACTGGTAAAAAACCTGCACTGGTTACTAATCATCCCGGTAACCCTGGCGCTGTCAATTTTTTATTTTACCCGGCACGAACGCAAGGTATACACTTCTGAATCTACCATCTATACCGGCATCGCGTCGGGCTACAGCCTAAGCGGCAATAACAAGGCGGATTTCTTCGCAACAAGCAATGCCTTCGATAATTTGCTGTCGCTCATCAATTCAAGACAGACCCGGCAGGAAGTTGTGATTGAGCTGCTCGCGAGGCATCTCATGATAAAGAAGCACGATCCCGCGTTGCTGTCGTGGGAGTCGTTTGATGAATTGCGTAAACTGGTGCCTGACAGTATACGCAATATGCTCGTCAAACCGACGGTGGAAGAAACGGTCAGTGCATTAAACCAGTACATGAAGGGGGGCGAAGATAACGTGGTGTATGAGATCGTGAATTCGGAAAACCCGTATTATTCCCTGGATGCCATGGAAAATATCAAGGCGCTCCGCATCAACAACAGCGACCTGATCAAAATTTCATACCAGACAAACGATGCGGTGATTTGCCGCGAAACACTTGAGGTACTCGAAGCCCGGTTTATGAATAAACACCGGCTGCTTAAAGAAGGCCAGTCGGAGTCAGTGGTTACTTATTTTGAAATCGAAACGAAGGGTGCTTTTCAGCGGTTGAACAATGCCGAACAGGCTTTTCTCGAGTTTAATAGAGACAATGACATCATTAACTATTACGAACAAACGAAAGCGGTCGCCGTTGAAAAGGAGAACCTTGATGTACAGAAGCAAAATATGCAGATGGACAATATGGCCAGCAAAAAATCGCTGGACCTGGTAAATGATAATATCAAGGGAAGATTGTACCAGAACGAATATGGTACGGCTATTTTAAAAGATAAGGAAGTGCTATCCGATCTCTATAATAAAATAGCCGTGGAGGATTTGTTGGGAAAAAAGAATCCAAATCATGCCGCGCAGATGGACAGTCTCAGGAACCAATCACTGGCACTGGAGAAAAAGCTGGATGCATCTGTTAATAACCTGTATGCAGAAACGCTTACGCCGAATGGCATCCCCACCAAAAATGTGCTGGATGAATGGCTGAAGACGTCATTGAGCGTGGAGCAAAGCAAGGCCCGGCTCGCAGTCATTGGCGAGCGGCGGGAAGAATTCGAAAAGCAATACCGCAAGTACGCCCCGCTAGGTGCTACCTTGAAAAAAATCGAACGCCAGATAAATGTGTCGGAGCAGGAATACCTCGAGTTGTTGCACGGCCTGAACCTGGCAAAACTGACCCAGCAAAACAATGAGCTCACCACAAAATTAAACGTGGTTGATGAGCCCTTCGTGCCGTTAAAGGCGAACCCATCGAAACGATTGGTACAGGTGGCCGTCGCGTTTTTAATGGGATTTGTGCTGGTACTGAGTACAATACTTGCCAGGGCACTGATCAACAAAACAGTCCAGCGGCCGGATAAGGCCAGGAGCCTGATCAAGATTCCGCTGTTTGGCATCTATCCCTTGCTGAATGCCCGGCCTGTATTTATAGAAATGGCCAACCGGCGCATGATCCAGGAATTGCTGGCTGCCGTCGATCTCCGGAATAAACCGATCACCATTGGGCTGGTGAGCGTGCAGTCCCGCGAGGGAAAATCAACGCTGCTGGAGATCCTCGAAAAAAAGTTGACTGCACTTGATTATGTTGTCATCAGTCATCCCTGGAACCAGCACCTGCCTGTAGTTGATAACAGGGAGGATGTTATTTTTGTAGAACTGCCTGCACTGGATACCCTGTTGTTGACACCGGGTATGATGCAGCGTTTCGACTACACATTACTGGTATGCCGGGCCAACCGGGTCTGGGGAACGATCGACAGCGAGTTGTTAAAACTCTTTACGCAAACCACCGGCAATAAACCGTTATTGCTGCTGAATGGCGTACACCCTGATTTTGCGGAGGAGTATATTGGCGAACCGGCAAAACAGCGTTTTTTCCTCAGGTCGTTTCTCAAGCGCTTGTTCAGGTTCCAGTTTGGAAGTCGTAAGTCATTTAAATAACAACGATTATGGTCAACGATAGAAAGACAGTCACGTTACAACTGCTCGCTCTGGCAAGCCAGTTGTTCCCTGCCATTGTCGGCGTGTTGTCTTTTATGCTATTGGTACGAGTCACCAAGCCGGTGGTGTTGGGCCAGTACCTGATTTACCTGGCGGCCGTCTTGTTGTTTGAAATGATCAAATCCGGTGGGCTTCAGTCGGCGCTCGTGATGCGGGTGTCCAACAGCGATCCGCAATGGCAAAAGCAGATCAATGGCAGCGCATACTGGCTTGGTGGCGTTGTTTCGGTGTCATTGTCGGTGGTGCTGGCCATCTTTTTTTTTACCGGTATTTTTTCAAATCAACCCGGTATCCAGGTTTTTTGTGGCTGGTACGCGTGCCTGGGCATTATAACCCTGCCGCTGCATATTGCGGAAGCAACGGCAGTAGCGGGACAAGACCTTCGCTTTTTGTTGTACCTGCGGCTGGCACAAAGCGCCAACGCACTCATCACGGCAGGCTATGCCTGGATATATGGCGGCAGCCTGGAAAGTTTCGCGACTGTTCACCTCGTATTTACGACCGTACTCATGATCGCCGTTTTACTGGCGGGTAAAACCAATCCCCGCCATCTTTGGTTAAAAACACGCGAGGAAGTGATGACGATGGTGCACCTGATCAAGTATACGATGGCCACGCTCGCAACCACTAATTTCCTGAAATCGGCAGATACTTTTTTAATAGGTAGCATGATGGGCCCGGAGTCGGTGGCGCGGTATGCCATCCCGCTCAAGCTCACTGAATTGTTCGAAATCCCGATCCGCAGTTTAAGCACCACGGCGTTCCCGACATTGGCGCGGAAGCACAATGAGCGAGATTATGCGGGATTTACCAATAATTTTGTAGAGTACCTTTCATGGTCGTACTTGTTATACATTCCTGCCCTGCTCGTTGCATTTATTTTCGCACCATATATCGTACTTATTTTTGGCGGCCACCAATATGCCGACACGGCGTCCATCTTTAGAATGCTGATTTTATTTGGTTTGTTTTTACCCGCAAACCGCATGACGGGCATCGGCCTGGACGCCCTGCAGAAACCCGACAAAAATTTTAAGAAAGTCCTGGTAATGGCCGTCATCAACATTGTCGGTGATGTAATGGCGATCCAGTTTTCGCAGGACCTGACGCTGGTGGCATTTGTATCCGTTCTTAATGCGGCAACAGGTGCGGTACTCGGCTGGTGGATGCTCGACCGCATGGGCATTTTAACCAAACAGAATGTTTTCCAGGAAATCTTTTTATATAGCAACGCATTTATAAAACAACATCTTTACCGGTTGCATAAATGAACGCACCTGACCAAGAAGAAAGCCTTTTTTACCCAAACCCCGCTTATGCCAAAGGTTACCTGTGGCTGGTGCCTGCAACCGGGCTGGCGGTATATGTCGGCTGGCTGATTGCTGCACTCGGGGTAACGGTTGCCTGGCTGTTCATGGTGATGCCTTTCATTATCGGCTATGTCGTCCTTGTTTTTTTACAACCCCGTGTGGGCCTCATCAGTTTCCTGGTCTATTGCTTTTTGTTACCCGGGCTCGGCAGGCATTTCGTGGGTCCGCAGTTTGGCCTGCTGGTGGATGGGCTCTTGATACTTACCTGGCTGGCCGTAATCTTCCATCGTGGCCACAAGTACCGGTTCAGGTACCTCAATAATGATTTAATATGGCTCGGGTTAATATGGTTTTTCATCACGGTACTTGAGATCGGCAACCCCGCGCGTCCCAGCATCGTGGGTTGGTTACAGGAAATGCGATCAACAACCCTGTACTGGATCTTGGTGGTACCATTGACCATGATGGTATTCAACAAGAAGACGGATATTGTACTATTCCTGGATATTATCATCATTCTATCCCTCGTCGGCGCTTTGTATGGCATGAAACAATTGTACTTCGGCGTGGATGAAGCAGAGCACCGGTGGCTGGAAGGTGGCGCCAAACGAACGCATATCCTGTTCGGAAAACTGCGTGTATTTTCTTACTATTCGGAAGCGGCCCAGTTTGGTGCATCGCAGGCACAGCTGGCTGTGATGTGTATTATCCTCGCCCTGGGTCCACATTCAAAAAGCAGGAAACTATTGTACTCGATTGCCGGGGTATTCATTTTTTATGGCATGCTGATCTCCGGTACCCGTGGTGCCCTCGGCGGCCTGATCGGCGGTGGCTTTGTGTTCCTCGTCTTGAGTAAACAGGTGAAGATGCTGCTCCTGGGCGGTCTCGTTGGCCTCGGATTTATCGTCATGCTGAAATATACCATGATCGGTAATGACAACAGCCAGATCAGGCGACTGCGATCCGGTACTAACCCGAACGATGCCTCTCTACAAGTAAGGTTGATTAATCAGCGGACATTGGGAAACAGCCTCGCCTCCAAACCCTTTGGTACCGGCGTGGGTACGATCGGCATGTGGGGCGTAACCTATAACAAACACATCAACACGTCGAAAATTCCGCCAGATAGTTACTACGTCAAAGTATGGGCGATGTATGGCATCATCGGTTTTATCATCTGGTTTGGCATTATGTTGTACATCCTTGGGAAGTCTGCCGGCATGATCTGGAATGTCCGCGACCCGGCATTGCGAAACCAGTTGTGTGCGATTTGCGCCGGTTTCGCCGGTAATTTGTTGTGCAGTTATGGCAACGAAGTGTCCAATACCATGCCTTCATCTGCAATACTTTATATTAGCTGGGCGTTACTGTGGATGAGCACCCGGTGGGATACGCCTTTACTAAAACCCAGTCAGTCATGAAGCCACCGTTGGTATCAATCATAACGGTTAATTATAACACCGCAGCAGTCACCGGTGCCATGCTGCAGTCGCTGTCGCTGCTTCAATACCCCAATATTGAAGTGATTGTCGTCGACAACGCATCGACGAACGATTCCTCCGCGTATTTAAAAAATGACTACTCCTTTATAAAACACATCAGTGCGCCGGTAAACCTTGGTTTTGCCGGTGGAAATAATATCGGCCTGCAGGCTGCTACCGGTGATTATATATTTTTTTTAAACAACGATACCGAGGTAACGCCTGACCTCGTGACGAACCTGGTGGATTATATGCAGGGACACCCAACCTGTGCGATGGCCTGCCCGAAGATTAAATATCATTATCACCCGGATAAAATTCAGTACGCGGGCACGGTGGGGCTGCATCCGTTGACCAGCAGAAGTTATAACATTGGTTTTAACGAGGTGGACAAAGGCCAGTACAACGATACCCGTAAAACAGATCAGCCAAATGGCGCCGCCATGATGGTTCCGGCGCGTCTGATCCGCGAAGTGGGGCCAATGACAGAACTTTTTTTCCTGTATTATGAAGAACTCGACTGGGCGGCACAATTTAAAAAACATGGGTACGAGGTTCATTACGTTGGCACGGCGGAAGTGTATCACAAAGAATCGGTATCGACAGGTATAAACTCAGCCTTTAAAACCTATTACCTGTACCGCAACCGCTTGCTCTATATCCGGCGGAATTACAACGGGGTGCGCTTTTTCATTGCCGCGGCTTTTTTTGTCTTTGTTTCCACCCCCGTGCACATCATCAGGCATGCACTTCGGGGCGAGTGGGCACACAGCAAGGCGATCTGGCGCGGGTTGTGGTGGAATATTAAAAACGACGCGGATAAAGAACCCGATGTCGATGCGGCCTCCCTGGCAAACCGATTAACCTATGATTAAATACTACCGTTCATGCTTCAACAAACCGGCTTAATTATCCAGTATCTCATCATGGCAGGTCTCTGTGTGCAGGTGGGATATTTACTTTTTTTCGCCGTGGCCGGACGAATTAAGAAACCGGTTCCGTTTCCGCAAGCCTCCACCTTGCGACGTTTTCGAATCTTCATCCCCGGTTATAAAGAAGATTTGGTCATTATTACAACCGCCGGTAATGCCCTCAGCCAGGACTATCAGAAAAACCTGGTAGAAATCGTGGTGATTGCGGATTCATTCAGTGCCCCTACGATTAAAACACTGCGCAGTATGCCGATCACGCTGGTGGAGGTTAATTTCGAAAAGAGTACCAAGGGCAAGGCGCTTCAAAAAGCCATTGAATCAACCGCTCAAAACCCGGTGGATATCGTGCTGATCCTGGATGCAGACAACCACATGGCGCCGGGATTTTTACACGTCGTCAATAACGCCTTTGAATGCGGGTACGAAGTGGTGCAGGGACATCGCACCGCTAAAAACCTGCAGAGTTCATTTGCATTCCTGGATGCCTGCACGGAAGAAATCAACAACAACATTTTCCGGCGTGGGCACGTAGCCGTTGGACTGCCCTCCGCGCTGATCGGCAGTGGCATGGCTTTCGACGCCAGGCTGTTCTCGTCCCTGCTCGAAAACATTGGTGACACGGCAGGGGAGGACAAGGAACTGGAATTCAGGATCATGCGGTTGGGTAAAGATGTGGCGTTCCTCGACGGCGCTTATGTGTTTGATGAAAAAGTATCTAAAACAGATGTATTCAGCCAGCAAAGAAGCCGGTGGCTGGCCATGCAGCTGGAGTTCTTTAAAAAATATTTTGTAGAAGGATGGGTACAGCTGTTCCGCGGCAACATCGCCTTTTTCAACAAGGTATTTCAAACGTACCTGTTTCCGCGGGTCATTCTGGTTGCGGCCGTGGGGGCCTGGGTCCTCTGGGTGGTGCTGTTTTCTCGACAGTTTTTGCTGATCAGCATCGCGCTGCTGGTGGCCCTTGGTGTAAGCCTGCTGATCGGTATCCCGGCGAAATGG
>JBBSSY010000166.1:0-7193 GCA_038241595.1 Chitinophagales bacterium
CCGTTCTAACGAGTCTGTTGAAATAAATAAAAATTTATATTATCCCACGCGCAGCCTTTGGTTTACGTCGCGAATTATATCAGATCACTTCGAGACGTTAAAAGCGCTATGCTAAAATAGTTGGGCTTCACCCCGAACGCTGTAACGATTGTATCTTATCATATAAAATTTGTCGCCGGCGATCCCGGCCAAGCGTTGAACGGCAAGTCAGCCAACAAACTGTATGACCAGAAAAGTATTCATCCGTACATTGCCAGGGCAAACGTTGCTGCCACTATGAAATTTTTTCTAACCAGGATAGCCGGCTTACTTGTATTAATAATTATTCTATATCACGATTTGCCTGCCCAGCAGATTTTGTTCCGGAATTATTCTGTAACCGACGGGCTGTGCTCGAATACCGTCTGGAGCATCTCCCAGGATCACCAGGGATATATGTGGTTCGGGACGAAAAACGGGCTTAACCGCTTTGATGGATATGCGTTTACATCCTACCAGTTTCATTCGGGTCAATCGCAGGTGATCGGAAATAATTTTATTCATACCACCTGCGCGTACGATACCAGCCATTACCTGGTTGGAACAGAAGATGGTATCTTTTTACTGAACCTGGAAACCGAACAATTCTCAAAGTTTGGAACCGCTGCGCACGCAGTCGTCTACGATATAATCCGTGACCGGAAAGGGGTGGTATGGATCGCCACCCGAACCGATGGCCTGTTTAGCCACGACCCGCGCACCGGAGAAAACCGGCAGTACCTGCCGGAACCCGGCAATAAAAACAGCTTGTCATTAAACCAGGTAAGAAAACTGGCCGAGGACGACAAGGGGCAGATATGGATCGGCACTTTTGGGGAAGGCATCGATGTGCTAGACCCGGTAACCAGCACATTCAGTCACCACAAATCCACTGCGAAAACGGGCGACAATATTAACAAGATCATCACCTTGTACAAGGATCTCCGGGGCAATATGTGGTCGGGTAGCCTGGGCGGTCTAACGGCCTGGGACACCCGTACAGACAGTTCGCAGGTGTATGTAAACGGCGGCAGCGGCACGATCAACGACAACATCGTTCGCGCTATCTACCAGCCATCAGCGGATATACTGTATGCTGGTACCGAGAAAGGCCTAAATGTGCTGAACCTGAAAACCGGCATGTTCTCCTCGTACACACATAAAAGCAATGACCCTCACAGCATCAGTGACAACGCCGTCTATAGTATTTACCCCGACCGCGAAGGCGGTATCTGGCTGGGTACATTTTTCGGCGGGGTCAACTACTTCCCGCAAAAAGGCGCCGACTTTGAATTGTACTACGCAACCGGCGAAACCAGTTCTTTATCTGGCAACGCGGTCAGTTGTTTCCTGGAAGACAAACCCGGGTACTTCTGGATAGGTACTGAAAACGCCGGCCTTAACTATTTTGACGTTTCACGGAAAACCTTCAAACAATACCCGTTTTCGCCCGAGCAGCAATCCCTTTCTTACCACAACATCCACTGCCTGTTAAAAGACGACCGGGGACAACTGTGGATCGGCACCTTCAGCGGTGGACTGAATATTTACAACCCCGCCACCGGCCGCGTTAAAAAATACCTGCACAACCCGCTTGATTCGACCACGATCAGCAATAATAATATCTACGCGGTTTATAAAGATAAGGACGGGGTGATCTGGGTAGGCACCACCGAAGGACTGAATATATATGATCCGGAAACGGATTCCTTCCACCGCGTGCAAGAGATGGGCATGCAAAACAGCCTGATCTATAATATGTACGAAGATGATCACCGCAATATCTGGTTCATCACGTATGACCGGGGACTTGTCGCGAAAAACAAAACGACGGGTGAGTGGGTGAATTACCGATTCCGGCCAGGCGGAAAAGGCCCTAGTTCCAACAAGATTATTTCAATGCTCGACGACGGTCACGGCAACCTGTGGCTGGGAACAGATGGCGCCGGCCTGAACCGTTTCAACATGGCCGCCAAAACATTTACCGTTTTTGATGAACGACAAGGCATCAGCACTATAGTATTTGGCATCCTGGAAGATGGCAGTGATCACCTGTGGCTATCCACTAACGACGGCATCATCAAATTCTCACTCCGCACGTATCAGTCAAGGTTATTCACTAACCTCGACAACCTGCAAAGCAAACAATTCAATTATAACGCCGCCGCCATGAGTGCGGACGGCAAATTGTATTTCGGTGGCATCAATGGCTTCAATGCTTTTTACCCGGCAAATGTGCGCGACGTTGCACTAACCAACCAAATAACACTTACCAATTTCCAGTTATTCAACAAGGACGTTCGGGTGGGTGTAAAAGAGGGCCTGCTCAACAAAAATATTGGTTTTATTAAATCACTGGTTTTGGACGCGAGTCAAACCGTAATCAGCTTTGAGTATGCAGCCATGAGCTATCTCGCACCTGAAAAGATCCGGTATGCTTACCTGATGGAAGGATTTGATAAAACCTGGAATTATGTCGGCGGCCAGCGGAAGGCGACTTATACCAACCTGCCCGCTGGTAAATACGTGTTCCGCGTGAAGGCCACTGATATCTACGGAAACTGGAACGAGCAACCGGTCAGCTTGCCCCTGGTGATTCGCCCCCCGTTTTACCGCAGCACGGTTGCTTACCTGTTGTACGCGCTGGTGATCGCAAGCGCAATTTTGTTGCTTCGGCGTTTTTTGATGCTTCAGGCACGGAAAAAAAATGAAGTAAAACTGGAACGGCTGAAAAACCAGCGGGAGCATGAATTTTACAATGAAAAACTGGATTTCTTTACGACCATGGCACACGAAATCAGGACGCCGCTTTCGCTCATCATCGCGCCGCTGGAGAAGTTACTCGGCAGCAACGACTGGCAGCCTATAGTTAAAGAACAATTGGGCATCATGGATGAAAATGCAGACCGGTTGCTGAATTTGGTGAACCAGCTGCTGGATTTCCGCAGGATTGAGAGTGATATTTACAAGATCCAGCCGGAACAGGTAGAAATGGTTTCGTTTATGCATGCGCTTTATGCCCGCTTCTCCTCCATTGCCGAACAAAAAGGCATCGCCTTTTCCATGACCACAACGGTCAGCAGGTTAATGGTACAGGCTGACCCGGAAGCGATGACCAAGATCCTCACCAACCTGGTCATCAACGCGTTTAAGTTTACTAAGTCTGTGGTGGATCTGCGACTGCATGATGCCGTTTCCTCAGCAGGCGGTCCGCTGTATTTCTCAGTAAGTGTTATGGACGACGGGCCGGGTGTGCCGGCCTCCGACCGGGAAAATATATTCAAGGCATTTTATAAAGTGACCAGCGATGCGCACCAGGCAAAGAATCTTGGTGGCACCGGGATAGGGCTCGCACTGGCGAAATCACTCACTGAAAAACACCAGGGGCAGTTATTGGTGGAGAGCAAAGAAGGCGTGGAAACAATCTTTACGGTACGCCTCCCTTGCCAGGTGCCGGCGACCGCTACTGCAACTGCAGATCTGCTACAGGAAGTAAAGGCAGGTGACGCCGAACCGGCGGCAAATGACAAGCCGGTGATCCTGCTCGTTGAAGACGATGCGTCTATGCGGCAATTCCTAACGCAAAACCTGGAAGCTGAGCATTATACGATTATCGCTGCCGCCAATGGAATGGATGGCCTGCAATTACTCGAAACGAACGCCGTGGAATTGATCCTGTCGGATGTGATGATGCCTGGCATGGATGGTACGGAATTTTGCCGGCGTGTAAAACAGGACATGAATTACAGTCATATTCCTTTTATTATCCTGACCGCGAAAGCCAATTCGGACGCCGAAATTGCGGGCATCGAAAGTGGCGCCGATGCGTACATTATGAAACCCTTTAAATGGAAACATGTTACCGTGGTCATCAAAAACCTGCTGGATTCAAGGCTTCTTTTAAAAAACAAATTTGCCCGGCAGCCCTTTGCGCCGGCACAAACATTGACCACCAATACCCCCGACAAAAAATTCATCGACCAACTGATCGGCGTGATCGAAGAGCGCATCACCGATCCCCAGTTGTCGGTGGAGGAGCTCAGCCGCGAGATGGCCATGAGTCGCTCCAGCCTGCATAAAAAGTTGAAGGCGATGTCGGGTCATGTACCCAATGAATTTATCCGGTTGATCCGCCTGAAGAATGCCGCAAAGATGTTACTCAATAACCGGCACACCATTTCGGAAGTAGGATACCTCAACGGTTTTAATTCTCCTTCCTATTTTTCAAAATGTTTTATGCAGCAGTTCGGCGTTACGCCGAGTGAGTTTGCGGAAAACGAGCGCAAAGTCGTGGAACCACCGCGGCACTCATGACACGGATATACATAGCGTAATCAATGTCGTTTAATTAACAGGTCTTAAAATAACGCTATTCAATGACAGCGAACTTGCCGAAGCGATGGAAGGAATAATTGATTAAAGAATAAAGTAGCTTCTTTCTATCCGCCGTTATCACCGGTAGATATTTTTAAGATCTTTTTCGAAGAGCGTGTACGGATCATCGTAAAATTTTATAAAGTCCGGCACGCTGGGATGGCCGGGCACCGGCGCGTAGTAATGCGTCGGGCTGCTGACATCATTGCGCCAGACGAGTACATAGCACAATTGAAGATGATCTGATTTCATCACCTTTAACAGTACATCATTCCACCAGTTTGGATTGGTGAGCGACTCTAGACCGGTCTCTGTAAAGGCCGCCAGCTTGCCATGTTTTTTGGCGTAATCGGAGATAATGACAAGTTTTTTAACGGCGGCATCCAGCTTGTACCCATTGCGTCCCATATCGCCATAATTGTCCATGCCCAGCATGTCGACCCACCGGTCTCCTGGATATCGTGCGAGGTATTCCGCTTCGGTATTGTACTGGTTGTCGGGTGAAAATGCATAGATGAAATTATGCACGCCGATACTATCCCGCAGGTAGGAAACGGTAAACTGCCAGAGGCTGATAAATTCTTCACGGGTACAATGGGGGGCGCCCCACCAGAACCAGCCGCCGTCGAATTCGTGGAAGGGCCGAAAGATCATGGGTACTGTTTTGCCGTCGTTTCCCTTGACACTGGTTGCCCATTCCCCGATGCCGCGCAAAATCATTTTATATTTTTCATGGGCTTCGCCACCAGGGATAATATACCTTACGGCAGGCAACGATACCGAATCCTTCCAATAGAATCCACCGTCGGATACCGGGTTGGAAAAATGCCACGCCAGCGTTGTCACGCCACCACGGTTGTACGTGTCGGCAACCGTCTTCCGCAGGTCGTTTTTTGTTTGAACGATTTCCTCTTCCGGCCTGCCGCTAAACCCGCTGAGGTCTACACCGATTACGCCGGGATGCGAGCCCGTCACTGATTTAACATCAGAACGATCAGCATCGCCCGACCAGCCACGACCGTACTGTGTAGCATGCTGGTGGCCAAACAGGGTGTGCGACACCGATAGTTTCTTCAGGTTGCGAAACAGCGCCACCGTTTCCTGTGTGGACCGAGGGTCGACAAGCTGCTGCGCCTTGAAAGGTGTAGTAAAAACAAGTAGGCTCGAAAGAAGAAGAAATGATTTCATGATGTTGAGTTTTGGCAATCAGCTATCAGCAATCAGCTATCAGCTATCAGCTATCAGCTTTGAGCTGAAGAAGAATACAAATTAATTAATATGTTAATTTCTATTTCCATCAAGTCTATTATTCAGAAGTTACCACCTGGTTTCCTTTTCTGCGAAGCAGAAAGCTCAAAGCTGATTGCTGACAGCTGATAGCTCATAGCTCAAAGCTGATTGCTGATCCGGCGGATTACCTCGATGCAGGCGCGGCTGTTGTGGTACGGGCATTTCCAGAGGCCCACTTTGTCCTGGCCCGGCATCACCCGGTAATTTTCATCAACACCCCAGTACCATTCACCATCGGCAAGATCACGCAAGTGATTTTTTACAAACGACCAGCTTCTCAGAGATTTTTGCAGGTAGGATTCATCACCCGTAAGTTGGAAGGCGTTGAAAAAACCAACCATCGCTTCCGCCTGTGGCCACCAATGCTTTTCAGTGACCCGTTGGCCCGAAGCCGGTTCAAATTCATACCAGAGTCCGCCATCCGTATCCAGCCCGGCAGCGGCCGCATCGGCAATTTTTACCGACACCGCTTTTACCTTTGTTAACAGTTCTTCATCCCCGATAATTCCCGCCGCCTCCTGGATAAGCCAGGCCGCTTCTATATCATGACCGTATGAAATAGTATCGGAACGCCTGTTCCATTGATCGTCGAAAAATAAATGCAAATGATAAGAAACCGGATCGATGATGTGATCCAGGAAATAGCCGACAAGTTCTGTGATGTTTTTTCGCAGGTCAGCGTTTGGCCACACCCGGTACAGGCTGGCAAACGCTTCCAGCACATGCAGGTGGGTGTTCATCGACTTGCTTTCATTCGCGTCTTTATTGCTAAGGCGAACATCAGGCATTTCCTGCCAGTCACGGGTAAACGCCTCCAGGTAGCCACCATGTACCGGATCAAAACCTTTGCTCATGATGACCTCGTATAAATTAATGGCAAGTGCCATTGCGGTATCATCACCTGTGGCAAGATGGTATTCACTCAGGCCATAAATGGTGAATGCCAGCGCATAAATTTGTTTTTTTTCATCGAGCGGACGGCCCAGGCAATCGACCGTCCAGTAGACGCCTCCATATGTCTGATCAATAAAATGATCTCTTATATAGCCATACGCGCGGGCGGCGGTACGCAAATATTTATCATCAAGGGTAAGATTAAACGCCGCTGAGAAACTCCATAAGATCCGACTGTTCAGCACGGCGCCCCTGGGCGCCTGCAGGGCTACCTGGTTGTTATTTGATATGCTTCCGTAAAAACCACCGTTGACAAGATCCGGTGCATGCGTCATCCAATACAATAGAATGTCTTCCAGTTCGCGGCGCATTTCCTGCTGGTATGTCACAATATTTATCACCCAGCAAAAGTACTTCTATCCACTGCTTGGCACTGATATTATTTTATCTTTTTATAAAATGATTATTGAACATTGAATTTTCTTGATTAAACGATATTGCCAAGTAGTTGTACAGGATGAAACGCGTTACATCCTCATGCATGGCGCACCAAAAAAAAGCCCCGTTCGAAAACGGGGCTCATAGTTAATCCAAATTGGGTACGGATTAATCTATAC
>JBBSSY010000167.1:0-7191 GCA_038241595.1 Chitinophagales bacterium
AGCCGGAATCGTAAGCTGAACCTGGGAGTAGCCATAGACTAATTTTGAAGGTTTAAAATTAGACTTACACTAAACACAAAAACCACGTGTCCAAAAATTGAACAGGTTGATTTCCAAGGCGGTATAAAGGAAACGGGAGTTTGATCCGCGAACTTATTCCAACTCCCGAATTTGCACCTCGAATTTTGCCTTTTCTCGGTGGTTTTGACTACCTCCCTAAAATGAAAAAGCCCGTATATCAACGATTTACAGGCTTTTAAGCATTTTTGACAACATTATCCGCGGTGAGGGAGGGATTCGAACCCTCGATACAGTTTAACCCGTATGACGGTTTAGCAAACCGTTCCTTTCGGCCTCTCAGGCACCTCACCAACATTATTTTCGCTAAACAACCCTTTAAAGGGAGGGCAAAAGTAAATATAATTCTAACACGCCCAAAAACTGTTTACCGGTCTTTTCGAGCCAGCCTGCTGCCCGGGGAAGTGACAGGAAATAGACTTCCATAAATAATTATATTAATGACCACCGGATTCTATACCTTTGCACACTTTAAATCATGCCGTAACATGATGACATTCCTGGTTCCGTAAAGTCAGGTTTCTGCAAACATATTTACTCCCCGTAGCCGGTTTGTGTCATGTAACTGAAATTTTAAAAATCAGCATCCCATTTTATCACAATTACCGGACAATCAATTCAACACAACAAAATAGTGTCCCTTCTTTTTGACGCATGATCCGGGGAAACTCCCGGGCAAATAAACAAGTATGAAATTATCGCAGTTTAAATTTGATCTTCCCCTAAATCTCATTGCTCAGAATCCAGCCAAAAAAAGAGAAGACAGCCGAATGATGGTTGTTAACCGCGCCACCGGCCAGATGGACAACAAACATTTCCGGGACATCCTGGAATACTTCAACGACAAAGACGTGTTCGTTGTAAACAATACCAAGGTTTTCCCGGCCCGTATGTATGGTCGCAAAGAAAAGACCGGCGCTAAAATCGAAGTCTTCCTGCTTCGTGAACTGAATAAGCCCAACCGCCTCTGGGATGTGATCGTGGATCCCGCCCGCAAGATCCGCGTCGGTAATAAATTATATTTCGGTGAAAGCGACGAACTGGTTGCCGAAGTCATTGACAATACCACCAGCCGCGGACGTACCATCCGTTTCCTCTGGGACGGCACCGACGAAGAATTTCGCCAGATGCTTGAACTGCTCGGCGAAACGCCACTGCCAAAATATATCAAAAGAAAACCGGACGAAGAAGACAAGGAACGCTATCAGACCGTTTACGCCAAACACGAAGGCGCGGTGGCAGCACCAACAGCAGGCCTTCATTTCAGCCGGGAACTGATTAAACGCCTGGAAATAAAAGGGATCCGCTTTGCAGAAGTGACCCTGCACACCGGCCTCGGCACCTTCCGCCCCATCGAAGTGGAAGACCTGAGCAAACACAAAATGGACGCCGAATACTACCGCATCGAAGAGCACGATTGCAAAATCGTCAACAAGGCAAAGTTGGAAGGTAAAAGGATCTGCTCGATCGGCACCACCACCATGCGCGCCATCGAATCGTCTTTCACCGCAGAAAAGTTGCTGAAACCTTCCGAAGGCTGGACAAACCATTTTATCCACCCGCCCTATAAATTCAATATCGCTGATTCGCTGGTGACCAATTTCCACCTGCCAAAGACCAGCCTGCTGATCATGACCTGCGCATTCGCGGGCTATGACCTGGCCATGGAAGTCTACAAAAAAGCGATCAAAGACAAATACCGCTTCTTCAGTTATGGCGATGCCATGCTGATCATCTAAATAATTCCTATCTACAATACATTAAGAAAAGCTTTCCACCTGGAAGGCTATTCTTGTTTATACGCCCGATTGCTTATTTTTATCGCCTCAACGGGCACCTATGATTAAAGGTTTTTTCTTTCTCATATTTCAAATTATTTCAGGCGTGATATATTCCCAGGAAGTTTTTCCGCTTTATGAAACGATCCCGAATTCCAAACCAGGCAAGGACCAGGAAGTGACTACCATCCGGGACGCAACACACTTTAACATCAGCAAGATTTCTATTCCTACCCTAACGGTGTACCTCCCAGCTGCAGACAAGGCCAATGGCACGGCGATCGTGATTTGCCCGGGGGGCGGGTATACCAATAACGCCGCCGGGCACGAGGGCGTGGCGGTCGCGAAGGCGCTGAACGCGTGGGGCGTTACCGCCTTCGTGTTGAAATACCGCATCCCGGACGATGCCACCATGATCAACAAAGAAATAGGGCCGCTACAGGACGCACAGCGGGCAATCCAAATGATTCGCGTACGCGCAAGTGAGTGGAACGTCAACGTATCTAAAGTTGGTATACTCGGATTCTCTGCCGGTGGTCACCTGGCTTCCACAGCCGGAACCCATTTTGCAAAAGCGGTCATTGATAATAAAGACAATACAAACCTCCGACCCGATTTTATGATTCTACTGTACCCGGTGATCAGTCTCAGCGACAGCCTGGCGCATATGGGTTCCCGCAACCAGCTGATCGGAAAAACGCCGACGCCGGAACAAATTAAAGCATACTCCAACGAGTTACAGGTAACGGCATCAACCCCGCCTACCTTTATCGTACATGCCGGCGACGATCCGGGCGTGAAAGTGCAAAATAGTATTCAGTTTTACCTGGCACTGCAGAAGAACAAGGTGCCTGCGGAGTTGCACATCTATCCTAAAGGCGGTCATGGCTTCGGCATGGAAAACCCGACTACCAAAGACCAGTGGATGGACAGGCTGAAAAACTGGATGGATGGACTGGAACTCCTGAAAAAGTAATCATTCTATAAGCCAAACAGACCTGCATTTAACAATTGCAATGTCTGCTCCTTGAATGCCGACGGTATCAGCAGTGAAATATTATGCCTGCTGCCGCCATAACTCACCATCCGCACAGGTACCGGCGCAAGCGCCTGGAATAACCTGCTGAGAATGTCCGGCGTTTCCGCGATCTCGTTGCCGACGATGGCGATGATCGTCTGGTTGTCGTCCGTCTCAACAGTTCCCCAGCTTTCAAGTTCCTGGATAATTTCTTTGCTATGGCTCGTGTTATCGATCGTCAGCGAAACCGCTACCTCCGAGGTGGTGATCATATCGATTGGCGTCCGGTATTTTTCAAACACTTCGAAGATCTTGCGCATAAAACCGTAGGCCAGCAACATGCGGCTGCTCTTTACCTTGATGGCCATGATGCCGTCTTTTGCCGCAATCGCTTTTACACCCACGCTGCCTGCCTCGCGCACGATGAGTGTACCGCGCGCCTGCGGGTCCATCGTATTTAATAGCCTGACTGGAATATTGTACGTCTGCGCAGGCCAGATCGACGCGGGGTGTAAGATTTTCGCGCCAAAATAAGCA
The DNA here is from genome assembly GCA_038241595.1 of Chitinophagales bacterium. Classification (GTDB taxonomy): domain Bacteria; phylum Bacteroidota; class Bacteroidia; order Chitinophagales; family Chitinophagaceae; genus JADCRZ01. The sequence goes on from JBBSSY010000167.1 coordinate 3,412, forward strand.
AGCTCTGCCGCCTCCTCGAAACTCAGTTGTCCGATGGCGATGGTTTGTTGTACGACCCGCGGATCGTTGTTGTGCATGCCGTTGATATCGGTCCAGATCTCGCAGACACTGGCTTCCATCGCCGCCGCGATCAGCGATGCACTGTAGTCGCTGCCACCACGTTTGAGGTTATCCACCTCGCCGCGTGCGTTGCGGCTGATATAACCCTGCGTAACAAATAAGTGAGCTTCCGGGTGCTTTTTCATAAGCTGCGTAAGTTTCACTTTGATGCTCCCGATCTGCGGTTCATCGTAGGCGTCGATCGTCATAAATTCCAGCGCAGGCAAGAGCACATGGGCAATACCTTTTTCGGCAAGAAAGATGCTGAATAATTTGGTGCTGAGTAATTCACCCTGTGCAAGGATATCTTTGTTCAGGGCCTCGTTAAACGATATTTTTAATATGATCTGGAGAAATTCAAAATGCCCCGCAGTCATTTCACGGGCCGCAATTAACGCTGTTTCGGTGGTTAATAGTTCCGCAATAAATTTGTTGTAATGATCTGCCAGCGCATCAATTTGTTGGCGGGCCGTAGCGCGTTCGCCTTCACTCAACGACAAACCGATGTTAACCAGCGCATTGGTGGTACCGCTCAGCGCGCTCAACACAACGATAGTGGATTCGGCATCCCGCGTTATCAATTCCAGCACCTGTTGCATCCGTTCCGGCTTCCCGACGGAGGTGCCGCCGAACTTCATGACTTTCATTGGTTTCTTTTTGTGGTGGGGGTAAAGATAATGGAATCAGCGATGAGCGATGAGCAATCAGCAATCAGCTGTCAGCTGTCAGAAAATAAAATCATCAATATTCAACAATCAATTTTCAATGTTCAATAAGGAAATACAGCCTGACAACCTGGTCTTTATTGAATATTGAGCGTTGAATATTGATTATTGAATATTTTTTTAAACCTTTTTATCTGGACGGCATTGAATCAGCAATCAGCAGGATGAAGAGTTACGGTTAGACAGGTATTTAATTTGCCAGGGCATGCCTGGTAACTGGTAATCGTAATATTTTATTTAATCAATCCAATCACGCTTCAAGACATAAACGCCACGCGAAATTTCTCTCCGACCTTCTTTAAGTCTGCCACCACCGACTCTAGCAATGGAATACCGTCCCGCATACGCTCTGCTTCGATCTCCCGCTCGGGATCGCCGGGGATGATCACCCGCTGCTGTCCTTCGACCGTTTTGGCGCTTCGGAAACGGCGGATCCACTGGTCCATATGCATTTTAAAATCAGCTGCCGGACGAAAAGCATCCACGCGCATCGCACCAAAAAAATGACCGATGCCTTTGCCGGGGAGATTGTCGGCCACCGGTAAAAAACTTACGAATGGCGGCACCCACGGACCATAATTCGCACCGCTCAAAACGCCGCAGAATATATCTACGACTGCACCCAATGCATAGCCTTTATGGCTGCCGTGCTCACGGTCGCCACCAAGTGGCAGCAATGCACCGCCCTTGCTCAGTTCATGCGGGTTGATCGCAGCGTTCCCGCTTTTATCCTGGATCCAGCCCGTCGGCGCATCCATATTTTTTCGTTGCAGGATTTCCAGTTTACCGTTGGCAGCGGTCGTCGTCGCCAGGTCGGCGACAAATGCGGGTTCATCACCAGCGGGGATGGCTACACAAATGGGGTTGGTACCGAGCAGGCGCTCTATTGAAAAGGTGGGTGCCACCAGCGGGCTCGCGTTGGTCATCACGATGCCAATCATATCGTGCGGCAAAGCCATCATTGCGTGATGCCCGGCAATGCCGAAATGATTGGAATGTTGCACACTTACCCATCCCGTACCTACCTGTATCGCTTTGTCGATCGCTACCTGCATGGCGAACGGCGCCACCACCAGCCCCAGTCCGCCATCGCCGTCAACTACTGCGGTGGAAGGCGTTTCATAACTGACGGCAACGGCAGGCGTCGCCTTGATCCGACCCGCTTCCCATAAGCGTATATACCCGCTCAGCCGTGCGACACCATGCGAATCCACGCCCCGCAGGTCTGCAGACACCAATGCCCGTGCGGCGACGCCAGCATCCCCAGGTGGACACCCGATTCTCAGAAATATCTGTTCAACGAAAAAAAGGAGGTGTTCGTAAGGGAAAAGCATAGAATAGTTTGTGGTTTGTGGTTTCTAGTTTGTAGTTCGTTGCCGGATATATTGTTGATTATGAAAGGATTGGTGCGTGTTCGATCGCCTTCTTCAACCATAAACTATAAACCATACACTAGAAACTATACTGTTTTCAGGTTCACCGGATCCCAGTTTATCACCTTGTGCTGGAAATAACTATCGTTGCACGCCAGACAGGGACCGGCGGCGCGGAAACCAAATACGGCGTCTTCTACAACGGGTTTATTGGTTCGCACCGATTCGAAAAAGTTCATGTGGTGGTCCAGGTGTTCATTGTAGCCCTGGGGTGCCTTGTAAGCGATATCGGGTAGCCGTTCCACCTTGCGGTCTTCGGGCTTGAACTGCTGTTCGTAAGATTCTTTGAACCTTTTTTGCATCGCTTCCGGGAAGGTGTTGTAGGAGTCCCAGCCGCCGTAGCCCGGCGCCTTGGCCACTTTCTCGCGCCTGATTGTAAAGTTATTGCCGTCAAGATCCATAACGCCCTCGGAGCCGATCAGGCGGGTAACGCCTTTATCCCCCACGCCACTGGCAAAATTTACACGCAACGTCACCTGGAACGCCGGATGCTGTTTGGTTTCCGGGTAATCGAGGATGCCCACCATTACATCCGGTACATCTCTGCCATCTTTCCAATACGTTAGACCGCCACTGGTAAAGATGCGGGTTGGCCCCAAAGAACTGGTGATCACATGGATGCCGCTGATCAAATGCACGAAGAGATCACCGGCAACGCCTGTTCCATAGTCGCGGTAATTTCTCCAGCGGAAAAAGCGGTTCGGATCCCAGGCTTTTTTCGGTGCGTTGCCCTGGAAGTTTACCCAGTCAACCGTTTGTGGGGATGCGTCTGGTGGTATAGAATACTGCCAGGCACCAAGCGCACTGTGGCGGTCGAAGCTGGCTTCGATACAATTGAGCGAGCCGATCATGCCGGCTTCATATTGCTTTTTAGCCTCCACGAATGCAATGCTGCTTACGCGCTGGCTGCCCACCTGGAACACGGCCTTTGTTTCTTTCTGTGCCTTGATCACACCGAGGCCTTCACTAAGCTGGTGTACCATTGGTTTCTCGCAATACACCGCCTTGCCTTTGCGCATGGCTTCGATCGCGATCCGGTCGTGCCAGTGGTCGGATGTCGCTATGATTACCGCGTCGATGTCTTTGCGGTCAAGAATCTCTTTATAATTCCGGGTGATATAAACGTCTTTGCCGTACAGTTCTTTTGTCCTTTGCAGGTGACCGTCGTAGAGGTCACAGGCGGCAACGAGTTTTACACCGGGCACCTGCAGGGCTGTTTTAACATTATTAAAACCCATGATGCCCATGCCAATACAGGCGATATTTACCTGGTCGTTTGCCGTGATCCGGTTTTCATAACGAAGGATGCGGGTTTCCAGGTTTTCTTCTGCAGACAGTTTCGTCAGCGAACCTGCCGTCATCATCAGGGTCGTGCCCGCCAGTTGCTGTAGGAATTTCCGTCGCGAGTGGGAGTGATCTTTTGCCATGGTCAAATTTAACTGATGGTGCTAAAACTAAAGCAAATTATCACAAATCATTCATCGGCAATCTTCAAAAATATGTGCTTAGAACGGAAGATCATC
>JBBSSY010000168.1:0-7158 GCA_038241595.1 Chitinophagales bacterium
ACCCATTTAAGAGAACGTACCGGCCTGGAAAACATTTGTATAGCTGGCGGCGTGGCGCAAAATTCCGTTGCGAATGGGAAAATTACGGAAGGTTCCGGTTTTAAGCGCGTGTATATCCCGTCGGCAGGGCATGATGCAGGAATTTCGATGGGTTCTGCCCTTTATTTCTATCACCAGGTACTTGGCCAGCCGCGAACCCAACCCGTTCATTCTGCCTACACCGGCAGCCACTTTTCCAATGAGGAGATAGAAACCATTTTACAGGAAAATGGCATCAGGTATAAAAAATACAGTAATGAAGCACTCTATGACGTAGTTACGAACAAGCTTATTGAGCCGGGTGTGGTTGGCTGGTTTAATGGCCGGGCAGAATTTGGCCCGCGCGCATTGGGCGCCCGTTCGATACTTGCTGACCCGCGGAATGAAAAGGCAAAAGACCTGCTAAACCTGAAAATTAAGCGAAGAGAAAGTTTTCGACCTTTTGCGCCATCTATTTTAAAGGAGTATTCCCCGGAATATTTTGAAAATGGAGATGAAGTGCCTTTTATGGAAAAAGTGTTCCTGATTAAACCGGAAAAACGAGCACTTATTCCGGCGGTTACCCATGTTGATGGTACAGGACGACTACAGACCGTAGATCGCATTGTTTCTCCCATGTATTATGCACTCATTGAAGCGTTCAGGAAAAAAACGGGTGTTCCAATCTTATTAAACACGTCATTTAACGAAAACGAACCCATTGTGAATACGCCTCAAGAGGCGCTGGACTGTTTCCTGAGAACACAAATGGACATGCTGGTGTTGGAGAATTGTGTAATCGACAGAAAGGAAAATAGTATTTAATACATTATGGTAACCGCTCATGCTGTAACCTCGTGCTATTGTTTAAGACGGCCAGGCCAGGTTTAATCGAATATTTGGTCCGCAGGACAATGTTATAGTGAAAAAAGTTACACTGGTTAATAAATTCGGGCCGCGCAGTAATGCGATTACGGGCCAAAATGCGACAGAACTGGCCGAGTTTTTAAGTGCTCATGGTGTTGAAGTAACTTTTATTTGTTTACAGGCTGACTACAAGAAGGGGAAGAATACTGGTGATCCAGGGATTTCACCGTATAAATTAATCGAGCTGCGGAATTTTTATACGGGCCGATCACCAACTAAGCGACTGCTCTTTGGTTTTATTGATGGCTTTAGACTGTGGCTGAAATCGTTTTTTACGAAAAGCGATGTGATGATAATAATGACGGATCCCCCCTTGTTATTCTTTTGGTTCCAGTTGTTCCGGCGTTTAAAAAAGAGTAAATTATTTTACTGGACAATGGACCTTTACCCCGATGCTTTCGTTGCCGGCAAATACATCGGCGCTTCTAACCCATTGTATAAATTCTTTGCCAAAGTAGTTTACCGTACTCCGCCCGACACTTGTATCGTACTTGGCAAACAACAACTGGAATTTGTGGAGAAACGGTTTAACCAGGTAAAAAATCCCGTTGTTCTTCCATGCGGAATCGTAAAATATACAGGCTCAGTTGAAAATAATAATTTCAAAAAAATAACGTTTGGATATGGAGGCAACATTGGTGAAGCCCATGACGCCAACTTCTTAATTGATTTTGTAAAGCAGCTGGAGATAGAAAAACATACCATGATCGTCAGCATTTACGGATCAAAAGCGGAGTATGTCACTAACGCCATCAAACACCTGCCCTGTGTGCAACTAAGAAAACACCTGGACTATGATGACATTGCAGGGATTGATATTAATGTCGCATCATTGCTTCCGGAATGGCACCAGGTTTGTGTTCCTTCGAAAGCGGTAACTGCAATCTGTTGTGGTACGTCACTATTGCTTAATTCGAAAAAAGATTCGGATGCCTGGCAAATGTTCCAAAGTGCCGCGTGGCTGATTGAGCCAGGTAGCAACTATCCGGTAGAAATACGCAGAACGCTTGCTGACATTACCGATCAGTCGATCATTGAAAAGAAAAAAAATGCCGAATCGATGGCTTTGGCGCTTATCGATCAACGACAAAATGCATTTAGTAATATTTTATCGGCGCTGTACAAAGACTAATATTTTTGTTTGATTGATAAAATGTCAACAGAATGACAGATTTTTGGCGACTTGCCATATAAACTATTCTTAGTATAATTAAATATTGTAATTCAAATGGCAAAAACTGCTCTCGTTACCGGTGTTACCGGCCAGGACGGTTCCTATCTTACGGAACTGTTATTAAGTAAAGGTTATAACGTTCATGGAATTAAAAGACGTAGCTCCATGTTCAATACTGATCGTATTGACCACCTTTACCAGGATCCTCATGAAAAGAACGTACATTTTACCCTCCATTATGGCGATCTGACTGACTCTACCAACCTTATCCGCATCATCCAGGAAGTTCAGCCGGATGAAATTTATAACCTTGCTGCCATGAGCCATGTGGCTGTCAGCTTTGAAACACCGGAATACACGGCCAATGCAGATGGTATCGGTACGTTGAGAATCCTCGAAGCGGTTCGTCTGCTGGGACTCATCAAAAAAACAAAGGTTTACCAGGCCTCTACCTCTGAATTGTACGGCCTTGTGCAGGAAGTTCCACAGTCGGAAAGAACACCGTTCTATCCGCGTTCTCCGTATGCAGTAGCAAAAATGTACGCTTACTGGATTACCGTTAACTACCGGGAAGCATATAAAATGTTCGCAGTAAACGGTATTCTCTTCAACCATGAATCTCCGCTGCGCGGCGAAACATTCGTTACGAGGAAGATCACCCGCGCCGTGGCAAAAATCGGCATGGGCATGCAGGATAAAGTCTATCTCGGTAACCTGGACGCCAAACGCGACTGGGGCCATGCGAAGGATTATGTAGAAGCCATGTGGCTGATCCTGCAGCAGGATGTTCCTGAGGATTTTGTAATCGCCACAGGTATTACCACACCCGTTCGTGAATTTGTACGGATGTCCTTCTATGAAATTGGTGTTGAACTTGAATTCAAGGGAAAAGAAGCGGATGAAGTGGGTGTCGTTGTTTCTTCTACCAACCCTGAATATATGTTGGAAATCGGTAAAGAAGTGGTCGCTGTTGATAAACGATACTACCGCCCTACGGAAGTTGACCTGCTGATCGGTGACCCGACGAAATCAAATACAAAACTGGGTTGGACTCCGAAATATAACCTGGCCATGCTGGTCAAAGAAATGATGGCAAGCGACCTGGAACTGTTCAAGAAGGAAAAACTCCTGAAGGATTCAGGTTTCGTCATCAAGAACCAATACGAATAAACGGCCTGACCGCTACCCGAACCAGATTTATACGCCACGAAGACCGAAAGATCCAGTAAAGACCAAGAAATCATGCCCGTATTTTTTGTGACTCCCTGTGTCTCTTAGCCTTCGTGGTGATCATTCGGCCCCCGGGTTTCATCTTATACTCAACACACTCATGAACAAAAATGATAAGATTTATATAGCCGGACACCGCGGTATGGTGGGGTCGGCTATCTTAAGAAAATTGGAAGAAGAAGGGTACACGAATTTCGTGGTACGCACCTCCAAAGAACTCGACCTGCGCAACCAGCAGGCGGTGAATGAATTTTTTGCGGCTGAAAAACCCAGCTATGTGGTTATGGCCGCAGCCAAAGTAGGTGGCATCGTATCAAATAATACCTACCGTGCGGAATTTATGTACGACAACCTGATGATCCAGAACAACATCATTCACGCCGCATACGTAAACGGGGTAACCAAACTGATGTTTCTCGGTTCATCCTGTATCTACCCCCGCCTGGCACCGCAGCCTTTGAAAGAAGAATACCTGCTCACCGGCACCCTGGAACCGACTAATGAACCTTATGCCATTGCGAAAATCGCCGGCATTAAGATGTGTGAAGCCTATCATGACCAGTACGGCGGCAATTACATTTCTGTAATGCCTACCAACCTTTATGGCCCCAATGACAATTATGACCTGAAGAACTCACATGTGCTTCCGGCGCTGATCAGTAAGATTCACACCGCAAAGATGAACAATGAGCCAACGGTTACCATCTGGGGAACCGGCAAGCCGCTGCGTGAATTTATGCATGCAGACGACCTGGCAGACGCTTGTTACTTCCTGCTGAAGAACTACAATGATCCCGGTTTTGTGAACGTTGGTGTAGGCGAAGATATTTCCATCAAAGACCTGGCGGTACTCATCAAAGAGATCGTTGGTTATGAGGGAGAGATTGAACACGACCTGACCAAACCGGATGGTACTCCCCGCAAACTGATGGATGTAACAAAATTACATTCCCTCGGATGGAAAGCAAAGATCAGCCTCGAAGAAGGCATCAAGCGGGTATACAATGAATACGTTTCCAGGAATTAATAACGACTGGGAGTGAAATAATGAGATTATTATGATCCGGTAGTTTCTGCTACCGGATCATCTTGTTTCAGGCCCTGCCGGTGCATTGTTTTCGCAGTTATAATCGAGGCGGAAAGCGTATTGACAATTAAAAGAGTTACCAACAATCGCGGGCCAAGTCCGTTTCATTTCATATCTTTTCTCATTATCAGGTGCTATGTTTGAACTGTTTAAAAAGAAGAAAAATTTCCCGGACCTCAGTGTGATCGGCAATGATATGCACTCGCATTTATTGCCCGGAATTGATGATGGTTCGCCGGATACCGAAACCTCCATTGAACTCATCCGTGGTATGATGGCCCTGGGCTATAAAAAATTTGTTACCACCCCTCATATTTACTGGGATCTTTACCAGAACACGCCGGAAACCATCCAGGCCGCACATACCGAATTACGGGCCGCAGTGACCGAAGCGGGCCTGGAGGTCGATATACACTATGCTGCCGAGTATTTTCTCGATGAACATTTCGACGAATTGCTGGAACAGGACGCTCCGCTGCTGACCATTAAAGACAACCTCATACTGGTGGAAATTTCTTTTATTAACGCCCCTTTTGACCTCAAAGAAATCCTGTTCAAATTGCAGATGAAAGGCTATCAGCCCATCCTGGCCCATCCGGAACGGTACGCATACATGAAGATGAACAAGGAATTTTACCAGACCCTTAAAGATACCGGCTGCCTCTTCCAGCTTAACCTGTTATCACTGACCAACTACTATGGTAAAATCACCAATGAACTGGCGAATTACCTCATAAAAAAAGACTTTATTGATTTTTTAGGTACTGATCTGCACCACCACCGCCACCTCGATGCGCTGCACCTCGGGACGTCTGCCATGGATACCGTTCATAGACTGCTGGATTCCGGGAAAATAAAAAATAACACGCTGTAAAGTAAAAACGGAAGCCGTTACATTAGTCACCAAATATTTACTATGCCAATTTCTACCATTCGTTTAAAGCGTCCTATAAATTCATACGCACGCGTACAGGCATTTACTAGCAGCATCATACGCGGCAAGCCAGTTTTTATTGATCGCAGGCAGATTGAAAATAAAACGCTGCTAAATGTAGGTTGCGGTCCCTTCCCCAAAAAGGACTTCATAAACCTCGATTATTTTTGGCACCCGGGCATTGATGTGTGCTGGGACATTGCCAGGAAGCCTTATCCATTAAAAGATCAGTCTCTTGAAGGCATTTTTACCGAGCACTGCCTTGAACATATTCCGTTTGACAAATGCGTGGCCAATATCAGCGAATTTTATCGCCTGTTGAAGCCTGGAGGCGTTTGTAGAATTGTGGTACCAGACGGTGAATTATATAGCGACCTCTACCAGAAAAAGAAACTGGATAACTCAGTGATACTTCCTTACGGAGAAAATGAACCGACAGGAATGATTAGCATTAACCGAATTTTCAGGATTCACGGACATTTGTTTATTTACGATTTTTATACGCTTCAGATGCTGATGAAAAATGCAGGATTCAAAACGATAACGAAGGAATCTTTCGGGAAAGGCGCCGACAAACGTCTGTTGATTGACCAGTCTGATCGAGCCATTGAAAGCTTGTATATCGAAGGAATCAAGTAGCGTAAAACTGGTTTAGATGCGCAACATTCCGGAGAATTAATTGTAATCTGTACTATGAACGCGTTTACCATAAAAGACCTGGAGAATTTATCGGGTATCAAGGCTCATACGATTCGTATATGGGAACAACGTTATAAATTTTTAAAGCCCCAGCGTACGGGTTCCAATATCAGGTACTATAATAATGAGGAGCTCAAGACCATCCTGAATATTGCCTTATTGAACAAATACGGGTTCAAGATTTCGCACATCGACAAGATGAATGCCCAGGAGTTACGCGATAAGATCGTTTCCCTGTCACATTCCGAGGCACAGCATGAACGCCTCGTAAATGAACTGATCCAGTACATGATCGACCTAGATATGGATCGGTTTGAAGTAGTACTCGATCACTATATTCAGTCAAAAGGCATCGAAAAAGCCATCGTACAGCTGATATTCCCCTTCCTTGAAAGAATCGGCATTCTATGGCTAACCAATCACATTATACCTGCGCAGGAACACCTGATCACCAATATACTTCGTCAAAAACTGCTGGTAGGCATCGATAGCACCTATACGCCATTTACCAGCAGCAAAACCGTATTGCTTTTCCTGCCGGAAGGCGAATACCATGAACTGGGCTTGTTGTACGTGTATTACCTGCTCAAGAGCAAGGGCACAAAAGTGTTGTACCTCGGAGCCAATGTCCCAATTAAAGACGTTGAATTTGTGGCAAACATTAAAAAGCCTGATTACTGCTATTCCCACCTGACATCGGTAGCCGGAAATTTTAATTTTGAGCGTTTCCTCAACCAGGTCCACCTCCTGCTCAAAGATTTCTCCTTAGTGATCTCCGGCCAAATAACCCAGACCTACCGGAAAAAAGTACCTGCTACCGTCAATTTCTGTCGCACCCTTCCTGAGGTGATGGACTACATCGCCAAAATCTGATTTTACGTTGCTTAGGTTGACATTTAGTCAGCAAATAGATGTCTTCATGCCGCTTTACGGGATGGGAATAGTTATTGCAATTCTGTAATCACATGGAAACATTGATTTAGGGTTGATATCTGGTAGATGGGTACCATCTTTTGCTTGCGAATTGTCAGAAATTCAGTCATTCCTGCAATGCTGAATGTTAAATACCCACCATAAAGGCGCTTTTAA
>JBBSSY010000169.1:0-7141 GCA_038241595.1 Chitinophagales bacterium
CAGGTAATTAGTATTGATATCAAATCCTTCCTGCGGAAAATCAAATGTTTGATTTACCAGGTCTTTGTAACTATTATTCATTGAAACGCACGATTAAAAGGGCTTGTAATTTTTTTAATGGGATACAAATGTAATTGATTGCAACGGGTAATATATAAAAAAACCCGGATGTACAGTGACATCCGGGCATTGGCCGGAAACGATAAACGTCGCCGGAAAATCAATATGATCTACTTAACGGAAAGAACGAGTTTTTTAAAAGTTTCCGGCTCGTTCATAGCGAGGTCTGCCAGTATTTTTCTATCAAGTCCGAGTTCTTTCTGGTTGATTTTGTGAATGAATTCAGAATAAGTAAGTCCTTCTGCACGAACGGCGGCGTTGATACGCGCGATCCAAAGTGCCCGGTACTCTCTTTTCTTTAATTTACGGCCTACATAGCTGTAGGTCATCCCTTTTTCAACAATGTTTTTGGCTACGGTATAAACGTTTTTACGCTTGCCATAATAGCCTTTGGCTTGTTTGAGAATCCTTTTCCTGCGCGCCCTGGAGGCAACTGCATTTACTGAACGTGGCATATCTTAATAATTTGTAATGATTTTAAATTGTTTACCTCAACCTTAATAAACGGAGCACGAAATCGCGGTTGGCTGAATGTACAATACCGTCTTTGCGAAGCGCGCGTTTGCGTTTGGTTGATTTTTTTGTTAAGATGTGGCGTTTGAATGCTTTCTGGAAAGTGATCTCTCCGGTGCCTGTAACCTTAAAGCGCTTTTTGGCACTTGAATTTGTTTTAACCTTGGGCATGTTACTGCTTTAATAATGAACCCTGCTGGCGGAATCGCACGGGCGATTCACTTATGGAGCCTTGTGGGAAATAGAAGGTCGTAACGGTTAATTACGACCCAATCACCTAAAATGGTGCGCAAAGGTAATGTATTTTGATAGTATTCAGCGCAGTAGAAGAAAATATTAGCAATGATGAACAGGTCTTGAATTGGTGTTTCAAAAGGTGAGCCTGATTCATTATCGTCTAACTAAGAAATAATCAATAATCAATATTCAATATTTTTTTTTGAAATTTCGTACTCAGGAGACTTATTAAAATTGCTGATAGCTCATAGCTCATAGCTGACAGCCAATAGCCGCAGGCTATTTATTCGCTTTTTTCTGAGGTTTGGGGGCGAAGATCACGAGCATGCGCTTGCCTTCCATTTTCGGCATCCCTTCCAGTACGCCGACCTCTTTCAGCCTGTCTGCAAATTTCAGCAACAGCAATTCTCCGCGTTCCTTAAACTGGATCGCACGGCCTTTGAACTGCACATATGCCTTCACTTTATTACCGTCTTTCAGAAATTTTTCAGCATGTTTGCTTTTGAAATCGAAATCATGATCATCAGTACCGGGCGTAAAACGGATCTCCTTTACTTCGGAAACCTTGGCCTTGGCCTTCATTTCCTTTTCCTTCTTCTTCTTTTCGTAGAGAAATTTATTGTAATCGATGATCTTACATACCGGCGGATCGGCGGTCGGGGAAATCTCGACCAGGTCTAATTGCTGTTCCTGGGCCATTCTGAGCGCATCCTGGATGGAATAAACGCCAACTTCAATATTTTCTCCTACCAGGCGTACCTGGGGTACCCTGATCATTTGATTGGTGCGGTGTTCCTGGTGTTGTTCTTTTCTAAACCTGGGATTAAAACTGCCCCTGGGGGGCCGTGGTGGAAATGCCATTTATAATTTTTAATTGAAAAATATCAGACGATCATATGAAAATGTACTTCGAATCCAGATGGAAATTACGCAATTCCGGGCGTTTTACCGGAATTTGTGTTAAGATCTTCTCTCTTTAATTTCCTCGCGCGCTTCCCGGATGAAGGCATCAACTTCCTGGCTTCCGAGATCGCCCTTACCCTGCCGGCGAACCGACACTTTTTGCCCGGTCATTTCTTTCTCCCCGACTACAAGCATAAAGGGAACTTTGGCCAGTTCTGTATCGCGGATCTTTTTACCGATCTTTTCATTACGGTCGTCTATCTCTGCGCGAATATCCGCATTTTTCAGCGATTCTAAAAGAGTTTGTGCATACTCCAGGTACTTGTCGCTGATGGGAAGAATTTTTACCTGCAAAGGCGCCAGCCATAGCGGAAACTTGCCTGCATAGTGCTCGAGCAGGAAGCCGATAAAGCGTTCGTGTGTACCCAGCGGTGCGCGGTGGATGATCAGCGGTATTTCTGGCTGGTTGTGCTGGTTGGTGAATTCCAGCTTGAAACGTCTGCCCTGTGCGAAATCTACCTGGTTCGTCGCCAGGGTAAATTCGCGTCCAATGGAGCTGTAAATCTGCACGTCGATCTTGGGTCCGTAAAATGCGGCTTCATCCTGTACTTCCACGAACGGTGTTCCTGTTTTTATCAAGACGTCACGAACGAGCGCCTCGGTTTCAACCCACAGCTCGGGTTCGTCGATGTACTTCTGGCCGAGTTTAGCCGGGTCGTGGAGCGACAAACGCATGACGTATTTGTCGATGCCGAAGATTTTGAAATAATACTGGTACATTTCATTCACCGCCTTGAACTCCTGGTAAAACTGCTCCTTGGTGCAATAGATATGTGCATCGTTCATATGCAGGCAACGCACCCGCATTAACCCAAAAAGCTCGCCGCTTTGCTCGTACCGGTAGCAGGTTCCGTATTCTGCCAGACGAAGCGGCATGTCTTTATAACTCCTTGGCTCTGCCGCAAAAATCTTGTGGTGATGGGGGCAGTTCATGGCCTTAAGATAATATTTTACGCCTTCCAGTTCCATGGGTGGGTACATGCTATCCTGGTAATAAGGCAGGTGCCCGCTGGTGATGTAGAGGCTCTCTTTGGCAATGTGCGGCGTAACTACGCGTTTATACCCTGCCCTTGTTTCGGTTTCCTTCGCCAGTTTTTCCAGTTCTTCAATGATGATGGTACCGTTAGGCATCCATAAGGGAAGACCGGGCCCTACCTCGTCATCGAAGGTAAAGATTCCCAACTCCTTGCCCAGTTTGCGATGATCGCGTTTTTTTGCTTCTTCGAGCAGGTTAAGATATTCATCCAGTTCTTTCTGTGCCGGGAAGGTAATGCCATACAAGCGGGTGAGCATCTTGTTTTTTTCATCGCCCTTCCAGTAGGCACCGGCAATATTGGTTAGTTTAATGGCCTTTATAAATCCGGTATGCGGGATGTGAGGGCCGCGGCAGAGATCCGTGAAACCACCCTGTGAATAAAAAGTAATCTCGCCATCTTTTAATCCGCCCAGCAGGTCAAGTTTATATTCATCGCCTTTACCGCTGAAATAACTGACTGCTTCGGGTTTCGAGACTTCTGTTCTTTTGTATGGATTATTCTGGCGTGCCAGCTCGTTCATTTTTGTTTCCAGTTTGCGCAAATCTTCTTCGTTTAACTGGCGCCCACCAAGGTCCATATCATAATAGAATCCTTTTTCAATGGCCGGGCCAACCCAAAACTTCACACCCGGAAATAATGATTCCACCGCTTCCGCCATGAGGTGCGCAGATGAATGCCAGAAGGTTGATTTCGCGTTTGAATCGTCCCAGGTAAGTAATTTCAAACTGGCGTCGAAGGGGATCGGCCGCGTGGCATCCCACACTTCGCCATTTACATTTGCCGCCAGCACTTTCCTGGCCAGCCCTTCTGAAATTGATTTTGCAACATCCAGGGATGACATAGGTTCCGCATATTCTTTCACTGCGCCATCCGGTAAAGTTATTTTGATCATAATGCGAGCGTCCCTTTTAGGGAGGGCAAAATTAACGAAGTATTGGCAGATAATGTAGCCAACTTCGTTAATAGCAGATAATTATTTGAGCGTAAATTGCAGGTATGAGGGTAGCATTGATATTTTTCCTGGCACTGGCGTCTCAGCTGGGTTACAGCCAGGATCTCACCGGCATCTGGCGCGGCAGTTTTGTTTCATCGGATCGTATGGAAAGCCTGTTCAGTTCTAACGACCGGTATAAACTGGAAGTTCAGATCGATCAGCATGGAAAGGCATTTGAGTCGGTAACCTATTCATATAAAACCACCATGTTTTATGGCAAAGCCACCTCCAACGGAACGGTGAACCCTAAGACGGGCAAAGTATACTTGCAGGAAATAAAAATTGTGGAAGTGAAGATGTCGTACGGCAGCTCGGCCTGTATCATGAATTATTTTCTGCAGTATACAAAAAACGGCGATGAAGAATTTCTGGAGGGAAACTGGAAGGGATATAGTGAAAAAGATTCCAGTTTTTGCAATAAAGGCACGGTGATGTTGAGAAAGGTTACCACCTCGGATTTTTACAAAGAACCCTTCCTCGTGAAACGTGAATTGGAATTAAAAAACAAAAGAAAACCGAAAAATCCTTTGGCAAAAGCGACACCGAAAACACTTGCTACCAAACCTTCTACCAAAACGACCCCACCCGTAACCGACTCTGCCGCGATCGCTAAAAAGACAACGCCGCCATCCAAATTACCCGTTAAAGATTCTGCAGCTGCTGCAAAGAAACTCATTACAAAAACATCACCACCCGTTAAAAAAGTGGCGCCTTCTACAGGCTCAGCGCCTAAAAAAGCCGTGCCTTTGACACCAGAAAAACCGGTATCTCCCGTCCCGCTTCAAAAAGTAACTATCCCCGAAATCGCTAAAACCGATACGTTTAAAAAAGAGGTACCGGTCCTCCGCCGGACAGCACCACCGAATCTTCCGCGGGTATTAACCTCGCGGGAGAATGAGCTCGTAAAAACCATTTATGTAAACAGCAAAGAGATCATCATTAATATCTACGACAATGGAACCATCGATCATGATACGATATCGGTTTACCTCGACAAAAAGCTGGTGATCTCCAAACAGATGCTCACCACCTCTCCCCTTACGCTGAAATTTTCACTGGACGACGTGAACAGTACGCACGAGGTAATCATGGTCGCAGAAAACCTGGGTGACTTCCCACCAAATACATCGCTCATGGTTGTAAAAGCCGGCGATAAGGAATACGAAGTGAGGATCACTTCCAACGAACAGAAAAATGCGGTCGTTCTGTTCAAACTTGAAGGGAAGTAAGAAGCATTTTAGTTTAAAGTTTAAGGTTTAAAGTTTAAAGTTCTTCTGATTGCTGATTGCTGACTGCTGATTGCTGACAGCTGATTGCTGATTGCTGATTGCTGATTGCTGACAGCTGATTGCTGATTGCTGATTGCTGATTGCCAGCAGCACTACAAAAATATATCATTGCCAATGTTTCTTCTCCTGCGCTGTTTCTTTATCCTGGTCGGTGCATTCAGCATCAGCCCGGCATTTTCGCAGGATGTTACAGGTATATGGCGCGGAACACTGACGCAGGGTGTGGGTGGTTGTTACCCGGTATATTATATCGAGTTACAGGTGGACAAAGGTATAATGGGGCATTCATACAGTTACTACGATTCCACGAAATTTGTGAAACTGTCCTTCAGCGGTTATTTCGACCCGCAGCGAGAAAAATTGACGCTCTCTGAAAATAGCGTGCTGGAATACCGCATCCCGCCGGATTGCGTTCCCTGTATTAAAACGTACGACCTGGTATGGCACGCCGAAAACGGCAAAGAATTTTTAAGTGGCGACTGGCATGGAAAAGACATGTCCGGCAACTTCGTTTGTCCACCCGGCAAGATTACGCTGGAACGGGTCAGCACCTCACCATTTACAAAACAAAAAGCTGATCCGGTTCCCGTTATTACGCAGGCACCAACTACGATTGCCGCTGACCGGCGACGCATTGAACTCGTTAAAACGATCGTGGTCGATACGTTGCAACTGACTGTAGAATTGTACGACAGCGGGCAGGTGGATGGGGATACAGTGACCCTTTATTTAAACCGGGAACTGGTATTATTTAAAAAGAGACTTTCCGAGCAGCCCATCATTCTCCATATCCCTATACAGCCTGGCAAAGACTATGAACTGGTCATGTACGCCGACAACCTGGGCTCAATACCACCCAATACGGCATTAATGGTCGTACGCACGGCCAGGAAAAAAACTGAAGTATACCTGTCATCCACCGAACAGAAAAGTGCAGCAGTGAAGTTTCGGTATGAGCGATGAAGATGGCGATCATTGGTCAGCTGTCAGCAACCCCAATCCTCCTTTGTCATTCCGCGGTTGCCGCGGTAGCGACTATAGTGTAGAAGACTTTTACGCGGCAACCAAACGGAATCTCCAGACTATTTTGCTGACTGCGTTTACTGGTATCATACTGCAAAATTACGCAGAGATTCCGCGTATCGGCCGCGCCAGTAACCTGCAAGTCCTATACACTACCGCGGCCGATCGCGGAATGACAAAAAAATAAAAGGATTGCTGTTCAGCAGTCAGCATTCAGCATTCAGCAGTCAGCAATCAGCTGTCAGCAATCAGCAATGCAATCCGCCTTCAGCAGTGGTTTCGGTGCCGACTCTTTCCGCATCAATGATGTAAATTGTTTAATCCTGTACATTCTGCCTCATGCGCTGTGCGATGACACTCGCAACAATAAGCTGGAAGGCGTGGTATAACATAATGGGCAACAGGATAATACCCACCAGCTCGCTGCCCGGGAACAATACGTTGGACATGACGGTGCCGTGTACCAGCGATTTTTTGGAACCACAGAAGACGGCCGTAATCCGGTCTGCCTGTGAAAATTTTAACAACCGACTGGCTGTTGAAGTCAGGGCAAAAACGAGGAAGAACAAAACGGCCATGGCAAGACCCAGGATCAGCAGGTCAGATACGCTGAAGCTGCTAAACATCCGGCGTGAAAATGATTCGCAAAAAGAAGTATACACGATCAGCAAAATGATGGCCTGGTCAAAGTATTTCAGTTCCTTCTTGAATTTTTCTGCAAATGTACCCCAGCGACGATGCATCAGAATGCCTAAAATAACGGGGACCAATACCTGCAGTACCAGCTTTCCCATAATATCTCCCAGGTCCAGGTCGGCGCCCGTGCCTTCAGTTACCAGGCTCATCCATAACGGGGTGATAATTATACCCAGTAAGCTCGAAATGCTCGCGTTGAAGATGGCCGCCGGGATATTGCCGCCTGCAATGGAAACCATGACAACCGATGAAGAAACCGTGGACGGAAG
>JBBSSY010000170.1:0-7114 GCA_038241595.1 Chitinophagales bacterium
AAGCCTGAAACGATCTTTTAATTGCCCGTCATGACGCTTGAAATATGCTGTTTTAATATAAGCTCCTGCCGCTTCGCCCAGGATAATGGCGCAGGCCGTATCGAGTTATGCGACAATCCTGCGGAGGGTGGTACCACCCCTTCAGCCGGCCTGGTAGAGGCAGCACGCAAAATACTTGCTATAGACCTGTACCCCATCATACGGCCGCGTGGTGGCGACTTTTTATATGATGATGATGATTTTGGTATCATGCGCCGGGACGTGCTGATGTGCAAAGAACTTGGTTGTGACGGCGTGGTGATCGGCATGGTCGACAGGTCGGGTGCCATTGATGTGCGTCGCATGGCGCAGCTGGTGACACTGGCGTACCCGATGGAAGTAACATGTCACCGGGCCTTTGATCAGACGTCGGACCCATTTGAGGCCCTGGAAACCATCATTTCGATCGGATGC
The DNA here is from genome assembly GCA_038241595.1 of Chitinophagales bacterium. Taxonomy (GTDB): domain Bacteria; phylum Bacteroidota; class Bacteroidia; order Chitinophagales; family Chitinophagaceae; genus JADCRZ01. The sequence continues at coordinate 454 of JBBSSY010000170.1, forward strand.
ACCCGAATACTTACTTCCGGGCAACGCCCGACTGCACGGGAAGGTATTGCGCTGATTGCGGAGCTCGTCAGTATATCCGGTGAGCGCATTGTCATCATGCCTGGCTCGGGCGTGCGTTCGGAAAATATACGATCATTGATTGAAGGTACCGGTGCCGCCGAGTTTCACAGTACGGCACGTATGAAGCACCCAACGGGGATGGATTTCGTCAACGACGCGATGAAGGAAAAGCTGTATTATGATGTTTGTGATGGGGAAGAGGTGAGGAGGATGAAGGCGGTGATTAACGAGCAGGGATAATGCTCAATATTTCATTGACGATGTTTTTAGTACAAGAATGCTTAAAAATGCACGTTCAGAAAGGAGTTTTTTCAAACGGGAACGCTCAATGTTCAACGCTCAATATCCAATATTTAATGAAAGAAACTTTCCTCATTGAGCGTTGAATATTGAGCGGTTACTTCTATTATAAACTCTCCCTGCTGGATGAAAATCTCAAAGCTCACAGCTGATAGCTGATAGCTGAAAGCTGATAGCTGATAGCCTAGTCCACCTTCGTCACCTTCATCATATTCGTTGGCAGGTGCAGCTGTACCGGGGTGCTGCCGGTATTGATAACCACATCGCCCGATTTTATAAAACCACGGGCGCGCAAAATTTCTATCTGGTCGGTGAAGATATCGTCCACACTGTTTTCTTCTGCATAATAAAAGGCACGTACGCCCCAGCTGAGGCTTAACTGGTTGATCAGTGTCCGTTCTTTGCTAAAAATATACAGGGGTGATTTCGGGCGGTAACTGCTAAGCACAAACGCAGTGTAACCACTTTGCGTCATGCCGATCAATACTTCTGCGTTTACATCTTTTGCCAGTTTACAGGCGTTGTAACAGATGGCATCGCTCAAAAAAGACGGTGAATGCGGCTGTGGTGCCAGTTCCTCCTCCCGGTTAAAATTGTAATCTGTTTTTTCCACTTCCATGATGATCTTGCGCATGGTTTCCACCACCAGCGTGGGGTGCATGCCCGTAGCGGTTTCACCGCTGAGCATGACGGCGTCGGCACCTTCCACCACGGCATTGGCGACGTCGGTGATTTCGCTGCGGTTTGGCTTACTGCGCTCAATCATGCTTTCCATCATCTGCGTCGCCACGATCACCGGTTTGGCGCGGTGCAGGCATTTGCGGATCAGTTGTTTCTGGATCAGCGGAACCTGTTCGATAGGCAGTTCAACCCCGAGATCGCCGCGGGCGATCATAATGCCGTCCGATTCGATGATGATGTCGCGGATATTCACCAGGGCTTCCGGTTTTTCAATTTTTGCTATAATCTTCGTCTTGCTTTTTCTTTCATGCAGTTTGCTGCGCAGGATCACGATGTCTTTTACACTTCGTACAAATGAAAGCGCTACCCAGTCCAGTTCCATGTCGATAATAAAATCAAGATCCACCAGGTCTTTGTCGGTAAGGGCCGGCAGGGAAATCTTGGTATCAGGCAGGTTGATGCCTTTTTTCGAAGAGATCACGCCACCCATGGTAACCTCAACCTTTACGTCGTGGTTGCGTTCGATGTTGATCACTTTCACTTCCAGTTTGCCATCATCGATCATGATCTTGTTGCCGATTTTGACATCTGAATGCAGGTTCGGGTAACTTACGTATATCCGATCCATGGTACCCACCAGTTTTTCGTTGGTGAATGTTAGGATGTCACCGGGCACCACATTGAGTGCGTTGTTTTCTATTTCGCCAACACGCAGTTTGGGTCCCTGGAGGTCTCCGAGAATGGCGATGTTGTAAGGTTCGGTGGTATTGATGTTGCGGATGTGTTCGATGATTTGTTTTTTGTCGTCGTGACCGCCATGCGAAAAGTTGAGGCGGAAAACGTTTACGCCCGCTTTAACGAGTGCCAGCAACTTGTCATGGGTGTCGCAAGCGGGCCCTACTGTTGCCACGATCTTCGTTCTGTGAAAGGTATGTTCAATTCCTGCTTGTTTATCCATGGTATGATGCAAGTACTTTGAAATATTTTTTGACATAATCGTTTCGGGTTATTATTTGATATTGGTTTATTGATTAACTGGCGAGAATACGGACTATTTTCATCCATTCATCGCTGATCCGCTGTTTGGCTTTTACCGCTTTCTCAAGGGGTGTGTAGTGCATTTTATTGTTGATGATACCAACCATTACATTGTGACGGCCTTCAAGCAAACATTCCACGGCCGAATAGCCCATTCGGCTGGCGATGAGGCGGTCAATACAGCTCGGTGAGCCGCCGCGCTGTATGTGCCCAAGGATGCACACGCGAACGTCTGATGAGGGTAGCCGGTGCTTGATGATCTTGCTCAATTCATCTGCACCGCCTGATTCCCCGCCTTCGGCAACTACGATCATATTAACAAGCTTGCGGCGTTTCTCTTTTTCCTGCAGCGATTCGATCAAATCTTCGATGTCGGTTTTTCTTTCCGGGATAAGAATGTGTTCGGCACCGGTGGCAATACCGCTATGCAGTGCGATATAACCGGCATCACGGCCCATCACTTCAATAATAAACAGCCGGTCGTGTGCATCCGCCGTATCGCGGATCTTGTCGATGGCCTCTACCGCAGTATTTACGGCGGTGTCGAAACCGATGGTGAAATCACTGCCGGCAATGTCTTTGTCAATGGTTCCCGGCAAACCAATGCAGGGAATGTCAAATTCCTTGCTGAACTTCAGGGCACCTTTAAAGGAGCCGTCTCCGCCAATAATTACCAGGCCGTTGATGCCGCGGTTTTTTAGGTTCTGGTAAGCCAGCTGACGACCTTCGGGTTCATAAAAGTCCTTGCAACGCGCGGTTTTTAATACTGTTCCGCCGCGCTGTATGATATTAGCCACTGACCTCGATTCCATTTTGAAAATATCGTCATCGATCATGCCCTGGTATCCCCTCATCACCCCGTATACTTCCAGATTGTTATAGATTCCCGTTCGTACCACCGCCCTGATCGCTGCATTCATTCCGGGTGAGTCGCCGCCCGATGTAAGTACACCGATCTTTGTAATCTTTTTGTCACTCATTAACTCAAATCAATTTTTTTTGAATAATATTCAAATAATTGCAGCAATCGTTTAATAAATGTTAATCAACTTTTAACTTGTTTCAAAAGTAAGGATTTGATTTCAATCAAAGACAGATAACATCGCAGCGGACGCGTACAAAGAGGTAAATATAGAAGAACTAAATTTAGGTAAATGTAGGGATTCCTATACATTTACGGCCGCTAACAGTCGTAAAGAACCGGTTAAAGATGTTAAAACAATGAATGGTGGTTTACGATTAAATTGAATTATATGAAGAAAATTTTGGTGACCGGGGCAAATGGCCTGCTGGGACAGTATCTCGTTCGTGCCTTGTTACAGGACGGTTACCAGGTAATTGCTACCGGCAGGGGCCCCTGGCGTTCTGTTTCCGGCTATCCGCCTTTTTTTTCCTACTATGAATTGGATCTTACCGACGCGGCTGGAACTGAACATATGTTTGCTACGGAACAACCTGATGTCGTTATACACGCGGGCGCCATGACCCAAATTGACGACTGTGAGCTGGCGCAGGATAATTGCTTCGGCGTAAATGTACAGTCCACGGCGCAGTTGCTGGTTGGCGCTGAAAAATATGCCAAGTCATTTATTTTTCTTTCAACCGATTTTGTATTCGACGGTGAGCAGGGGAATTATCGCGAAGACGATGCGTTGTCGCCGGTTAACTGGTACGGCTTTACAAAACAACAGGCAGAGAGTACGGTAGAAACCAGTGAAATTCCGTGGGCGATCGTGCGTACCTGCCTGGTGTACGGCAGTTCGCTGACCGGCAAAAGAAGTAATATTATCAGCTGGGTGAAGTCGAACCTGGAAAAAGGGCAGGAGATCCGGGTGGTCAGTGACCAACTACGCACACCTACGTTCATCGAAGATTTGGTGCAGGGAATCGGGCTGATCATTCAAAAAAACGCGACCGGGATTTTCCATATTTCCGGTGCGGAGGTACTAACGCCGTACGAGATGGCAATGGCGACCGCTAAACACTTTGCGCTGGATGAGTCACTGATTAAAAAGGTGGATGCGTCCACTTTTTCGCAACCTGCGCGCCGCCCGCTTAAAACGGGTTTCGATATCACCAAGGCGCGTACCGAACTTGGCTTTGAACCCGTTGGGTTCGAAGAAGGATTACGAAGAGGAAACTTTTAACCTTAATGATGTTGCAGGACGGACCATCGCGAGATAGCCACTGGCTTTGCTGATAGCTGATTGCTGATAGCTGATTGCTGATAGCTGATTGCTGATTGCTGATATCTATTCTTAATTCATCATTATAATATTAACGCTCCGCTGTAAGATATTAAAGGCGATTTCGGCCATGAGGTTTTCACGGTCGAGGGTTGGATTTACTTCTGTAATTTCCAAACAGCAGATTTTCCGGTTCTGCATAAATTTACTGATGAGGTCTTCAGCTTCACGTTCGCGGAGCCCGTTGCGTACCGGGGTGCCGGTGCCGCGCGAAATGGAAGCGTCCATGCTGTCCATATCGAAACTGATATAAATATCGGTACAGGTGCCAAGGTACCGCAACACGCTTTTGACGATGTTCTCAGGCCCTTTGCGCCGCAATTCCGCCGTCGTCACCACCTTCATGTTGTGCTTGTCGATGAGGTGTTTTTCTTCTTTTTCAAAATCCCGCAGGGAGATAAAAACCACATTTTCAGGAGCCACCTTTGGGGCAATGCCGCCCAGGTTTTTAAGCCGCTCCCAATAACTAATCGTTTCTGCATCCAGCTCGTGGATGGAATCGGCTTTATTGTCTTCGTTGATACTAACGGCCATGGGCATTCCATGGAGGTTGCCGGAGGGCGTGGTAAACGGCGTATGCAGGTCTGCGTGCGCATCAATCCAGATCACACCGAGTTTGCTCCCGGGCCTGGCCATCCTTATCCCCGCCATGGTGGCTCCCGCTATGCTGTGGTCGCCGCTGAGCACAACCGGGAAGAAACTGTTTTTCATGCAGTCGCTCACGGCCTTGCTCACGCGCTCATACATGGTATATACCCCTTTGATGCGTTTGGCATAGGGCGACTCAATGGGTTCATACAACAGCTTGTTTTCCGTGGCCACTTTTTCCGACGGGAAATGAATAAAAAAATTACTCATGAAATCGAGTGCGGCAATCTTGATTGCTTCTACGCCGAGGCTGGCGCCGCGTGTACCTGCGCCGATCTCTGAAGGGACCTCGATGAGTTTGATGTTTTTCATTCGTTCAAAGATAGCGAATCAGTCGGGTAGGGGGTATGGGGTATGAGGTATGAGGTAATGCAGAGGAGAGGAATAAAAAAGTCCCCGTAAGAAACTACTTACGGGGACTTCTAACAACATCAATTATTTTAGTCTTCATGAATAGCCAGCACAGGCACTTCACTGTTGTAGGCCAGTTTTTTAGTATGGCTTGTCACGAACAGTTTGCTGAAGAGTGAATGTTTCTTGGGAATGGTCAGAATCATGTCTATGTTCTTATCCGTCGCGAACTGGCCGATGGCATCTACGAAATCATATTGCCTGATATAATAATAAGCGGTGGAATACCCGTCCAGTATATTTTCCAGTTTGGCACGTTCGCGTTTGTAATCGTCAGATAATTCCACATAATGCTCGCTGTCTACATTTACCACGTGAACATCTGATTTGAAGATGTCCAATACTTTGCGAATCGTATCTGCCGGTATGGTATTTTCGACATCTTTGTAATCTGTCGCCAGCATCACGTTGCGAATACCCGTGAAAGACGCATGTGGCGGAACAATGATTACCGGACAAACATTCTTGTGTACCATACTCAAGGTATGGCTGCCAGAAATTGACTGGTCAATGCGGCCGCTCTCGGTAATGCCCATGATAAGCAAATCGGCATCTTCATCGATGGTAAATCTTTCCAGGCTGTCAATTAGAGAATCACTTTCTTCCGCTACGCACTGAATATCAACTTCCGGGGAAATCGTCAGCATTTCGCGCCGGATACTGTTCATGGCAAGCTGCACACTAACGTTAGCGGGTACCTGTACTGAACCGGCTGCCACGCCTTCCTGCGACGATTTTTCAAATACATTATAAAGAATAATTTTTGTCTCCTGCAGTGATGCAGCGATCTGTACGGCGTATAATGCCGCGTTCCGGGAAGTATCGGAGAAATCCACAGGAACGATAAAAGTTTTCATTTAAAAAAATTTAGTTAAACGGACAACACGACCAACCGGCTGAAAGCCTGGAAAATACATTTGTATCTGGAAGTTTAAAAAATAGTTGTCCTTGATAATAATGCGAAGGTAGTACTTAATGTACAAAATACACATTACAAATAAAAGCAGCCGTCGCTTTAACTTGTCTGTTTTAACACAACAAAATTCGAATGTTCAAATTATTGGGTTTCTGCACATAATATGCGAAATCCTTTTTAATAAGTACCCGATAACCTTTAACAAATTTATGATCTAGCTTACATTGCCCTATGGGCCATTGCCCAATCTCATTTGACTATCGTCAGCATTCTTCTGATTGCTGATTGCTGATTACTGATTGCCCATACCCCATACCCCCTAACCCCGAACCCCAACCCCCAACAAAATAAAAACACCGCC
>JBBSSY010000171.1:0-7091 GCA_038241595.1 Chitinophagales bacterium
GATTTTCAGTTATGCAGAAAAAATAAAATAGCTGAAAGCCGATAGCTCATAGCTGATAGCTGATAGCTGACAGCCCTTCCTCACTCCCTTTTCAACACCAACTCCTGCATCGTTCCGTAATTCTCATAACTCGACGTCACCACTTTATCGCCGGGTTTCAAGCCCTGCAACACTTCGTAGTAGTCAGTGCTTTGGCGGCCAAGCTGGATATCTACTTTATAGGCCGTTTTGCCATTTTCGGCGACTTTGAATATATAGTTGCCACCAGTTTGTTGGTAGAAACCACCGCGGGGAAGGAGGGTAGCTTCAGTTTCGTCGCTGAGCGCAAGCAGGATCTGTAAAGTCTGGCCGCGACGCAGGCCCTTGGGCATCTCCCCGGCAAATTCCATATCGACTTCAAAACGACCGTTGGTAACCTGCGTATAGACTTTTTTAATTTTTAACTGGTAGGTTTTGTTGGCGAAGGTAAAGTCGCCGGTAAGACCGGTAAAGATGCGCGAAATGTAATGTTCGTCGATGCCGGCGCGGACCTTGAAACCGCTGAGTACATCGATCTGTCCCAATCTTTCTCCCTTGTTCTTCGACTGACCAATCTCTGCGTCCATCGAAGTCAGCTGGCCGTCAACCGGCGAACGAACAGTGAGGTCACCGACTTTCCGCTGCATGAGCGCCAGCGCATTCTTCATGCGGTCGTAAGATTGTTTCATCTGGTCGATTTGTTGTTTGGTCGACGTAGAATCTTTATTCAGGATCTGCTTGGTGAGCCGCGATCTTTCCACCTGGTAATTATAAAGGTTTTCAGAAGATTTGAATTCCTGGGAGCCGATCACTTTTTCTTCGTAGAGATGTTTATTCAGTTTATATACACGTTCTGCTTCTTTCAAGGCGTTGTCAACTTCCGCCATCTGGTTGAGTTTGCCAATTGTGTTCTGGCTGGCGTTGTCGCGGGAGATTTGCATCTGTGTCAGCACGTTAAACACAGAGGTTTCCTGGTTGGACAGGCTGAGTTCCAGGTCGGTATTAACTAACTTCATGATCGGCTGGCCCTTTGTCATCATGGCACCATCTTCCACAAATTTCTCTTCCACCCGGCCGCCTTCGATGGCATCAAGGTAAATGGTGGTGACGGGAAGTACCACGCCGTTCACGGGCGTCGTTTCGCGGAAGGGTCCCTTTTTGATTTCGCTGATCGTGATCCGTTCTGTATCAACGTTCAGGCGACTTTTGCCTGAAGTGAAGTAATAACTGCCGCCAATCAGCAATACAATGGCGGTGATGAAACTGATCGTAAGGATCCGTTTGGTGTTCCATCTTTTCTTTTCGATCACTCTGTCCACACTGGTTATTTTTATGTTGAATGAATATTCGGTCACCTATACTAAGTCAACAATATGCCAGTTTCGCAATGTGATTGATATACAAATGATTGTGAATTATATTGCTGCCCGGTTGTTCATTTACATTACAATTTGTGTACGCTTTCGATACACTCCCCGTAACTTCCCGTTTGTAATTTATTTAAAGCCATGCAATTAAGATAACGGTATGGTGTTTAGGCCTTGTTCATTCGGTAACAATTTTTGAGGAATATTAATAACCTTGTTTTGATTTTCTTAATGATATAAAACTAAAAATATCAGCTGACAGCTGATCACCAAAAATTCTTTATGGTCTTAAAAAACGCCTGTGTACTGGTTATTGATGACGACACCGATGTGCTGACTGCTGTGCGCCTCCTGCTTAAAACAGAAGCGAAGGAGGTGGTGATCGAGAAAAATCCTGAGAACCTTCGCCACCAGTTGTCTAAACAGAAGTTTGACCTCATCCTGCTGGACATGAATTTTACGAGTTCGATCAATACGGGCAATGAGGGCATATTCTGGCTGCGAAAGGTGAGGGAGTTTAAATCAGAGGCGGCGGTGATCATGATTACGGCCTATGGCGACATTGACCTCGCCGTCCGGTCGCTGAAAGAAGGCGCCGCCGATTTTGTGGTTAAGCCCTGGCACAACGAAAAGTTATTGGTCTCGATCCGCGATGTGCTGGACAAAAAAGGGGGTGTAAAAACTGCTGCGCAGCCACCAGCCGGCTCCCGTTCCATTATTGGTCGTGAGCTGCTTGGTGAATCCGAACCCATGCAGGAAATGTTTTACAAGATTGAAAAAATTGCGCCCACGGACGCCAATATCCTTATCCTGGGTGAAAACGGTACCGGCAAAGACCTTATCGCGAAGGCGATCCACGAGCAGTCGCTGCGGGCAAACAAACCATTTGTAAAGGTAGATGTCGGTGCGCTCACCGAATCGCTATTTGAGAGTGAGCTTTTTGGCCATAAAAAGGGGGCGTTTACAGATGCCCGTGAAGACCGGGCGGGGCGTTTTGAAGCCGCCGAAGGCGGCACGCTCTTCCTGGATGAAATCGGCAATATTTCGTTGCACCAGCAGGCCAAACTGCTGAGCGTTTTACAAAACCGGCAGGTCACCCGTCTCGGCACCAACCAGTATATCCCGATCGATATCCGGCTCATCTGCGCCACCAACGTGCCGCTCGCCGAACTCGCCAACGAGAACCGTTTCCGGAAAGACCTGATCTACCGCATCAATACCGTAGAGATCAACGTGCCACCGCTGCGCCGCCGGTCGGCAGACATCGTTTTACTCGCCAAACATTTCAGCCAGGTGTATGCTAAAAAATACCTAAAGCCTGCATTCACGTTTGAACCGCGCACGCTGGATGCACTGGCAAACCATCCGTTCCCCGGCAATGTGCGGGAACTGCAATACACCATCGAACGCGCCATCATCATGGCAGATGACGATGTGTTAAAACCGGCCGACCTCATCTTTTCCCCGCTTGAAGCACCAATGAATGCCGACCAGGAGCCGCCTGAATTCAGATTGAGCGCCATTGAAAAAAATACCATCCAGCGGGTCATCGAAAAACACAGCGGGAATATCACCAAGGCTGCAAAAGAACTCGGGCTGACACGTACCGCCCTCTACCGTAGACTCAGTAAATATGACATTTAAACGTTCGGAATTTAATATCCTGTCGCGCGTACTGCTGCTGTTCCTTACACTCAGCGTGGAGGCCTACCTGTTGGTAAAGGGCCTGTATATTTACCTGGCCTTTGTTACGCCCGTAATCGTTTACCAGGTCGCTGAATTTTTTCGCTTTCAGCGCAAGACGCAGGATGAACTCGACCAGTTTGTGCAGGCCATCCATTACCGCGATTTTTCCCGGTACTTCGACGTGAAACGTGCGCCGGCGGCGTTACAGAATCTCCGGCAGGGTTTCAACGAGATAAACTCCACGTTCAAGGTGATCAGCAAGGAAAAAGAAACGCAGTATCAATACCTCCAAAAGATCCTCGAGCTGGTTGATACGGGCATCATTTCTTACCAGCCCGACGATGGCACGGTGGTTTGGATGAATGAATCGCTGAAGAAAATGTTGCAACTTCCTTATCTTAAGACCATCCACTCGCTCAACCGGCGCGACAACGTATTGTACCAGGACATCATCACCATCAAACCTGGTGAAACCAGGATCGCCACTGCCCGGCTCGACAGGAACTCGTTCAAGGTATTGTTGTCGGCCACCGCCTTCCAGACAGATGGAAACGTATACAAACTGATCGCCTTCCAGAATGTCAATGAAGCGCTGGAAGAAACAGAATCGAAGGCCTGGCAGAAATTGCTGAGCGTGATGACACACGAGATCATGAATTCCATCGCACCGATCTCCTCCCTGGCCGACACCCTTAAGAATCGTTTGCAGAAAACGGTCAACCGCCAGGGATATGAAGCAGGCAGCCTCGACGACCTGGAACTGGGCATCGAAACAATCAAGCGACGCAGTGAAGGCCTTTTAAAATTCGCGGAAACCTACCGCAACCTCAATAAGATCACTACACCCAATGTAAAAACCGTATTCGTACGTGACCTGTTTGAAAATATCCAACAGCTTATGCAGCCCACCCTCGATCGTAAAAACATCGAGATGGAGATCATTCTGAAAGATACCGGGCTTATGCTCGACATCGATGCAAGCCTAGTGGAACAGGTGCTCATAAACCTCGTTGTAAATGCCATCGAAGCCGTCAAAGAAAAAGAAGACGCAAAAATAGTGTTGTCTGCATTTGTGGCGGTCAGTCGCAAAACCATGATCAAGGTTGCGGATAACGGCATGGGCATGACCAACGAAGTGCTTGACAAGATCTTCATCCCGTTCTTTACCACCAAGAAAAATGGCAGCGGCATCGGTCTTAGTTTATGCAAACAGATCATGATGCTTCATCATGGCACCATGCAGGTGCAGTCGAAGGAAGGGGAGGGGACGGCGTTTGTATTGCAATTTTGATTTGCTCCGAAAGTGTACAGTTTATGGTTTGTAGTTTATAGTTTATAGTTGTACTTCTTTTAACTACAAACTATAAACTACAAACTATAAACTCTTAAAAGCGTCCCCCAGAAACCCACTAATATCCCCTGCGGTCATGGCTTCCTGTGATTTTGCGGCGGCGGCGAGATCGCCGGCGCGGCCGTGGAGATATACACCCAGGCAAACGGCGTGTGCAGGCGAATAGGGCTGTGCAATGAGGCCTGTCAGGATGCCGGTGAGGGTATCACCGCTACCACCGGTTGCCATACCGGCGTTGCCGGTGGAATTAAAAAAATGTTTACCGGTAGACATGGCAATAAATGTGCGATGACCCTTTAATACGATGATTACACCAAGTGCTGTTGCTTTCTGCTGCGCCAGGTCCATGCGATTGAAGTCATTGGCGCATTCTCCAAACAGCCGATCAAATTCTTTGGGATGGGGTGTCAGTATGGAGTCCGGTGGTATTTTTTTCAGCAGCTCCGGCTTTTTGGCAATCATGTTCAGGGCATCGGCATCGATTACCAGCGGTTTGTGAAAGGTGTCGAGCAGGTGTTCGAGGGCATCAACCGTTTTGGCGTTCGTGCCCATGCCAGGGCCGATACCTACCGCCGCGTATGCAGACAAATCCATCCTGAGTGAGGTAATGTTTTTTTCATCATCATCCGTCAGTACCATGGCTTCAGGATTGGTAATCTGCATAATCGTATAGCCGCAGGCCGGGATGTAACAGGTTAACAGGCCGACACCGCTTTGCAGCGCGCCCTTTACACTTAACACCGCGGCACCCATCTTGCCGTAACCGCCGGCTACCAGCAATGCATGCCCGAAACTTCCTTTATTCGTGAAAGCCCGCCTGGGTTGGTACAGTGCCGCTATCATTTCCTTTTCCATGAGCACGTACCGGGTATCGATTGTTTCTAAAAATTCCGGGGCGAGCCCGATGTCCAGCACCTTGATCTGTCCAAGGTGTTTTTCACTTTCGGGCATCAGGAAGGCGAGTTTAAGGCACTGGAAAGTAAGCGTATACGTGGCATTGATTACCGGGTGGCCTTTTGAGCTCTGGTCTGCAAACATGCCGCTCGGGATATCTACGGCTATACATGTACGTTTGGCTTCGTTGAGGTAGTTTACCAGGCTCGCCGTGATGTCATCCACGGGCCGGTTGAGGCCAGATCCAAAGAGTGCATCGATTACCAGGGCATCTGTCGGTAACAACGGGAAGTCGGCGATGGCAGCCAGCGGAGCCACGTGGCTATTCGTTTTCCGCAACCTTTCCAGGTTGGTTTCAAAGTCCGCAGAGCATGCGCTTTCAGACGACGTCATAAATATGTCTACCGTGCAATGCCGCTCTTTTAACAGGCGGGCCAAAGCGAGGCCGTCGCCGCCGTTGTTTCCCTTGCCGCAGAAAATGAAGAAATGGCGGTGAAGGAACTCATGGCTTTCCAACCACGTTACACATTTCGTGACCGCCCGTTCCATAAGGTCAAGGGAAGATATGTGTTGATGTTTAATCGTATAGGCGTCCCACTGGCGGATCTGGTCCGCGAAAAGTATCTGCATGTGTTGATGTTTTATAGTATGTCGGTGGCAAGAAGATTTCAGCTGTCAGTTTTTAAGCCTTCTTCCTGTTCGCGAAATTCGATGAATATAGATTTTTTGTTTTCTATCTGGCCACTTAATCAAGGAAATGTTTTTGATCATTCGATTTCTTTATATTAAGTTTGGTTCTTAGTGCGTTAAGTTAACTTCGATTTATTAATGCGCATTTTTTGATTCGAAATCATTACTCATTTCATAAATTGCTGGTCATGAAAATTAGAATTTCTGCCAGGCGTTTTTTGTGTGCGCTTCAATGTCTGTTCCCTAAATTCTACCTGCATATTAAATTTTACTAAATTCAAACACCATGAAATTTTCCATTTTTCTTCGATTGATGACAACGATCTTGCTTTTTACGCCTTGTTTAGGCAGCGAGGTGATGGCCAGTTCGCCGTCAGCAATAACCGCCGATTCGTCCCTTGAAGGACGATGGGATATTACTATTGACGAAGCAGGTAAACCGGTTCCGTCCTGGCTGGAGGTCAGGCATTCCGGTACACATACGCTGGTGGGAGATTATGTCGGGCCAAGTGGCAGTGCGCGACCAATATCCCGAGTCCATTTCAGTGACGGTAAAATGACTTTTACCATTCCGCCACAATGGGAGAAGGGCGACAAAGACCTCGTCGTTGAGGGCGTGTTGGCTGGCGGGCAATTAACCGGGTCAATGAATACGGTCGATGGAAATACTTACCAGTGGAAAGGGGTTCGCGCACCAAAACTTCGCACGACCGCCGTGCCTGCCTGGGGAAAACCGACCCGCATCTTTACCGGTACAAACTTGCAAGGCTGGCATGCCATGGGCGAAAACCAGTGGCTGGCGGAAGGTGGTATTTTGCGCAGTCCGAAGTCAGGCGCCAACCTGGTCACCGACAACAAATACAACGATTTTAAATTGCATATCGAATTCAGGGTGCCACCGGGTAGCAACAGCGGTGTTTATCTCCGTGGCCGGTACGAAATCCAGGTGGCAGACAGCAAAGGACTTGAACCACTGAAGGACCAGTTGGGCGCCATTTATGGATTTATCTCGCCAAGCGAGATGATGGCGAAAAGTGCAGGAGAGTGGCAGTCGTTCGATGTCATGTTACTGGGCAGGATGATCA
>JBBSSY010000172.1:0-7048 GCA_038241595.1 Chitinophagales bacterium
CGAATTTGCGTCTTCTTTCATACATACTCGCCTTGCTTCTTCTCTTCTGCGCCGTTGTGCCCTGCTGCCTGTTCGACAACTGCAATGAAACCACGGCAGCGGGTAGCTCGTCTTCCACGCAACCGGTAAAAGAAAGTATGAATTGCTCGCCGTTTTCCTCCTGCGCCGCATGCCACAGCCTGGCCATAGAGCCAGACGGCGTGCTGATTGAAACCGTGTTAACCTGCAGTAAGCCGGCATACAACCGTTTTTCCTGCCCCGAACAAATCCCTTATCATGGTTCATTTTTCCAACCGCCGCGATCGCTTCCCACATAATTGACCAAAAGAGATTTTTTCACGTTGTTATTTTAATTAAATGATAAAGTACCTCATGCTATGGTGCATGCTGTTCCTTGCGAATAACTTGCAGGCACAACATTCCATTTCCCTGTCGATCAGGAGCGCAGCAATAAATCAACCACTGGCGGGTGCCACGGTAACGATCATGAACATGCGCAAAACGGCGGTGGCAGACAGCACGGGCCAGGCCACATTTCCAGGCATTCCTGCCGGGCGGTATACACTGGCGGTAACATATACCGGGTTTGCTGATGTAGCCATATCGCTGACCGTTCCCATGGAGTCTACTGAACCGGTGCAGGTGTTGATGGAACCGGCTGAAGATGATGAAGATGAAGTGGTGGTTACCTCCACCCGTACAAGCCGTTCATTCCGCGACATGCCGACACGGGTAGAAACCATTTCGGGCGAAGAACTCGCTGAAAAAGCCAATATGAAACCCGGTGACATCCGGATGCTGCTCAGTGAAAGTACAGGCATCCAGACACAACAAACATCCGCCACCTCGTACAATTCGAGCATTCGCATCCAGGGGCTCGACGGCCGGTATACCCAGGTACTAAAAGATGGCTTCCCCTTGTATGCCGGTTTCTCGGGTGGCCTGAGCCTGATGCAGGTGGCTCCGCTGGACCTGAAACAGATCGAAGTGATCAAGGGTTCTTCCTCCACCCTCTATGGCGGCGGTGCCATCGCGGGGCTTGTCAATCTCGTCTCTAAAACACCGGTTGAAAAACGGGAAATCAGTTTCCTGGCCAATGGCACATCGGCACGCGGGCTTGACCTCAGTGGATTTTACAGCCAGCGATTCAAAAAAACCGGCATTACCGTATTTGGCTCGCGCAACACCAGCGACGCGTACGACCCGGCGCATATCGGCCTCACCGCCATACCGGCTTTCAAGCGGTATACCATCAACCCCACCTTGTTTTTCTACGGCAACAAAAGCACGATCCGGCTTGGCACCAGTTACATTACAGAACGCCGGACAGGCGGTAGCCTCGACTACATCAACCGCGGTACGCCCGGATATTTTGAATACAACAAAACCGAACGGCTGACCAGCCAGGTGCAGGTCGGGTATCACGTCAACGACCAGGCGCAGTTTAATTTTAAGGCCAGTTACAGCCGTTTTAACCGGCTGATCGAAATCCCGGCGTATACCTTTGCAGGTACCCAGCAGGCCGTATTTTCGGAGGCCAGCTTTAACCTGCAACAAAAAAAAGTAATCTGGGTGTTTGGTGCCAATTTCCTCGTGGACCAGTTTGCCGAAAAGGCAGCACGCACCACCGCCCTGCGGGATTACCAGAACAACACGTTGGGCGCCTTCGTGCAAAACACCTGGACGGCCGGGTCGTTCTTCACACTGGAAACGGGACTGCGTGCAGATTACGTAAACCACTACGGCCTGGCGTGGTTGCCGCGGCTGTCTGCCATGCTGAAAATAACTCCTGCCCTAACGGCCAGGCTGGGTGGCGGCGCAGGTTATAAAACACCGTCGGTATTCAATGAGGATGCGGAGAAAGCGCATTTTCAGCACATCCTTCCGCTCCGGCAAAGCGGTCCAGGGAACGAACGGTCGGACGGCGTTAACCTCGATATAAATTACCGCAGGCGCTTTGGCAACTTCGGCATCACCCTCAATCAATTATTCTTTTTCACCCGACTGAATGACCCGCTGGTGCTTACTGCGGCCGGCAACAACAGGTATGAATTCACCAACGCTGCCGGGCACATCGATACCCGCGGCCTGGAAACCAATGTAAGGCTGAGTTACGATGCCTTTAAATTGTTTTTGGGATATACCTACGCAGATGTAAACACGCATTTTAACCATGTCAAAAGCTGGCTGCCCCTAACGGCCAGGCACCGGTTAAATAACGTGCTGATGTATGAAAAAGAAGGCAAGATAAAAATTGGTGCAGAAGCGTACTATTTCAGTCAGCAGAAACTATCCGATGGGGAAACGGGTCGTGGCTACTGGACATTCGGTTTAATGGGCGAGAAATACTGGCGCGGCTTTTCCATTTTCATCAATTTTGAAAACTTCACCGATACCCGTCAAACCCGCTTCGACACCATCTTCACCGGACCCATAGATCAACCGGTCTTCCGCGACATATATGCACCGGTGGATGGGTTTGTGGTTAATGGAGGCATCAAAATAAGTTTGTAGTTTATAGTTTGTAGTTTGTAGTTAGTTGGCCAGTTACAGAAATTAGAACCATAAACTACAAACCACAAACTATAAACTTTTCTGTATCTCCGGTGCCACCTTCGTTCCCAGTAATTCGATGGCGCGCAGGATCTTGTCGTGCGGCATTGCGCCGAGGCTCATCTGCGCGAGGAAACGCGTGTGGCCAAAGAGTTCGTGCTGGTAGAGGATCTTGTCTACCACCTGCTGCGGGCTGCCGACAAATAGAGCGCCTTGTGCGTTCCTGGAATTGTCGAATTGTTCGCGCGTAGTGGGTGGCCACCCGCGCTCCTTGCCGATCTGCGTCATCACGCCGGCGTAGGCCGGGAAAAATTCGTCACCGGCCTGTTGCGATGTTTCGGCTAGGTATGCATGTGAGTTGATGCCCAGTTGCAGGATGCCCTGATCATGACCTGACTTTTTATAGACATCGCGGTACAATTTTGTATAAGGGGCAAACCGCGCGGGCAAACCACCGATGATCGCGAGCGCCATGGGTAGGCCGAACTCTGCGGCGCGAACAACAGATTCCGGTGTGCCGCCAACGCCAACCCAGATGGGCAGTTTCTGCTGGTACGGTCTCGGGTAAACGCCGAGGTCACGGATAGTTTGTGTATATTTTCCCTGCCAGCATATTTTTTCGCTGTCGTTGAGTTTCATGAGCATGTCGAGTTTTTCGGAAAACAGTTCGTTGTAGTCGTCGAGATCGTATCCAAACAGCGGATATGATTCGATAAACGAACCGCGCCCCGCCATGATCTCAGCCCGCCCCTTCGACAGCAGATCGACCGTGGAAAACGCCTGGAAAACACGCACCGGGTCATCGGAACTAAGCACCGTTACGGCGCTGGAAAGCCTTATATGGCTGGTTTTTACAGCCGCCGCACCAAGCACTACGGCTGGCGCCGATACGGCATAATCCGCCCTGTGGTGTTCGCCAACGGCGAAGACGTCGAGCCCCACCTGGTCGGCGAGTTCAATCTCTTCCATCAGGTTGCGCATGCGCTGGTAGGGCGAAATGGTTAATCCGGTGGTGGAATCGGTGGCTATGTCTGCGAACGTGTAAACGCCTATTTCCATGCCTGATGGTCTTTTGCCAGCAAATATACTACGCAGCGCCATGAGATCACCGCTCAGGTAAAAGCACCCGCGTAATTGATTACCCTGTTCCAGATGCCATCATAGCGCATATTATCTATCGCTCCTGATCACCTCTATATTCCACCACAATCGTGCGCTCGCTCAACCACCCCCGGTTTGCTGCGCAAACCGACCCCTCCTTGAAAGGTGGGGAAACCAATTCATCACCCCCAGTTTGCTTCGCAAACCGACCCCTTGAAAGGTGGGAAAACCAATTCATCACCCCCGGTTTGCTGCGCAAACCGACCCCTCCTTGAATGGTGGAAACCTATTCAATATTTGATGCACCGCAATCCAACTGTTTTCTCCCCGTATCGATATCCTATTCAATACTTCCCTATTTTTATCAAAAATTAGCCATGAAAAGACGGTCGTTTGTAAAATCTTCCCTGTTAACCAGCGCATTAGGTGGACTGGCACCCCTTCATTCCTGGGCAAAGGGAACAGATGCGGAAGCAAAGAAGAGCAGGCAGGAATTTTACGAGCTGCGGGTGTATACGTTAAAGACAGCTATACAACAGCAACTGGTGCAGGATTATTATGAACAAGCGGCCATCCCGGCGCTCAATCGGCTGGGCAATAAAAACATTGGCGTTTTTACCGAGATGACACCAACGGGAATTACAAAAATATATGTCCTCATCCCGTACAAATCCATTACTGACTTTTCAGCAACGGAGGAAAAAATTTCAAAAGATGCCGTGTACACCTCGGCGGCTGCTGCGTACTTATTCGCACCGGCAACCGCACCGGCCTACGACCGCATTGAGAGTTCGCTGTTTCGCGCATTCACGCATATGCCGGCCATCGAAGTGCCGGAAAAAAAGGCCCGCATTTTCGAGCTACGCAGGTACGAGAGTTCGGGCGAAGGAGCCGGTAAAAAGAAAATCGAAATGTTCAACAGCGCCGGCGAGATAGACATTTTTCGCAAAGTGGGACTTACACCAGTATTCTTCGGCGAAGCGCTGGTCGGTCCCCTGCGCCCTAACCTGACGTATATGCTTACCTACGACGACATGGCCGAACGAAGTAAAAACTGGAAGGCCTTTGGCAGCGATCCGGAATGGAAAAAGATCAGCTCCATGCCAGAATACCTCGATGCCAAAATTGTATCTCATATCACCGCCACCTTTCTCGTACCTGCGGCATTTTCGCAGATCTAGCCTCAGAGCCATTTACTAAACCAGTCGATGGCCAGCTCCACGTGTTCTGCAATCAGGTGATGCGTTTCATTCGGTGTTACGCGAATGGCAAGTTTGCCGGACGCCTGCTGTAAACGGTATGCGTCAGTGGCCGCGCGGAAGGCCACTTCGGCACCGCCCAACGGGCAGTTGACATCTTTTTCGGCACTCAGCAATAGCAGCGGACGCGGCGCAATCAACCGGAGCATCGAGGGGCAGTCATACATGCCCGTTATACCGGGTACTATTTTGTTCCACAGCGTTTCCACATCGGCGCGCGTGACGGTTGAATCGCCGCGGTCTTTTGTGACGCGCTGGTGCACGGCCCAGATCGTGTGTGCCCGCCCCTGCCACTGGTCGTGTTCGAGCGACCATTTAAAACTCTGCACCGCGATTATCGGCACAGCAACCTTGATGCGGCTATCTACGGCTGCGGCCAGCCAGGTTTCGATGCCGCCCATGGAAATACCCGTCATGCCAATGCGATCTTTCGCTACATCCGGGCGCCGGACCAGGTAATCGGTCAGCCGCCACAAGTCATACACGGTGTCATATAAAAAGGGGTGCGACTGGTGGAGGCTGTCTTTATTTTCCCATGCCCTGGTGATGGCCTGCGTGTAGCATGTGGAACAGTTTGGACCCCCTGCGATACGATCACCATGGAAACGTGCGTCAATTGCGACCGCCATGATGCCTTTTTTTACAAAACGCATCATCAGCTGCCTGATGTCGTTCTGGTCCTTTGATCCACCCGTGCCGTGCAGGCATATTACGACCGGTAACTTCGTAGACGCGGTACGTACCGGTTTGTAAATAAGTACCGGGATGGCTTCATTGGCTTCTGCCTGGATTGTTCCCCGTTCTATCAATACAGAATCGGTAGCCGTGGCCTGGAACGACGGATTTGCTGCAACATCAGGACGTTGCAGCAGCGTAACAAATGAGCGCGCAATCGCCTCGTCTTTTCCCGCCAGGATCAGTTGCGCCTGCACCGTCATGCCCGGTTCAAACATCACCCCGAAAATAACTACCATGAATAATCGAAGTGGCACCAGGTTGATTTTTGTGAAAAGCATAAATTGGGTACTCATCATTCGTAAAGATGTAAAAAATTCAGCAAAATAACGAACCGGTGTGGAGTTTGTTAGAACAAGTAACACTTATGGGCAACCTACAGTATCTTCATAAAAGACTAATCAATCCATCAGCATGGCAGTAGCTCAAACGGCTCCTTTACGCAACCTGCTTAAAACGGGCAAACTTATTCCATTCGTCGGCGCCGGGCTGTCTATGAACCTGGGGCTGCCCTCGTTTTCAGACCTGATCAGTACCATCGCGCTTGAACTGGGCTACGACCCGGAAGTGTATAAACTGAACGGCAACAGCCTGCAGCTCGCCGAATATTACGTGGCCATAAAAGGCAGCATCGGCCCCCTGCGCAGCATCATGGACAGGTCGTTCAACCCACCGGACGAGCGGATCATGGCTTCGATGGCGCATGCCGCCCTCGCTAAAATGAACCTGCCGGTGATTTATACCACCAACTACGACCGCATCATCGAGCGAACCTTCGAACTGTTGAAAATACCGGTATACACCATATCAAACATCGACGACATCGCACTCGCCCCCGCAGAGGCCACGCAGATCGTTAAATTCCACGGCACGTTCAGCGACGATGCCAGCCTGGTCATCACGGAATCGAGTTATTTCGACCGGCTCGAATTTGAATCGGCCCTTGACATCAAACTACGTGCAGACATGCTGGGCAAATGCCTGCTCTTCCTGGGTTACAGCCTGAGCGACTTAAACGTGCGGTATATGTTGTACAAACTATACAAACTCAGGTTACAGGTGAAAAACGACACCAGCCGGCGGATCCCGAGTGCCTACCTCACCACCTTCGGTTCGGGCGAAATACAAAAAACACTGCTCGCGCGCTGGAACGTATCGATCATAGAACTCGACCCGGTCAACAAAAAAGAGAGCCTTGAAAATTTTTTAGCTTCCCTCTTATGAAAGTATATTTTGTTACGCAGAACCCGTATAAGATTGCCGAGTTCGCTGCCTATTTTAAAGAAGCGGATATCCCGCGGCAATACGACATCGAACTCGCTGTAATCAGCCGCAGCCTGCAGGAGATCCTGCATCCCGACATCGAGGTGATCGTCAAGGAAAAAGCGCTGGAAGCATAC
>JBBSSY010000173.1:0-6987 GCA_038241595.1 Chitinophagales bacterium
GGCGTACGTGGACACGGCGCATGCCAAAGGATTGAAAGTGAAGATTTACAATACCGTGCGTGAGGTATCTAACCGTGCTTATGAATTGCCTGCGCTGCGCAGCCTTGACCATGAAATTTATTCGGCCGGTGCGGGTGGAGGGTATAGCTGGCTGCAGGAACATGTGGGTCGTGATTACATCCCGGCCTGGTTTGTTCCCGGCATAAACGACGCGGCGCTGATCAACAGTGGCATGAGCCGCTGGCACAACTACTATGTGGAGGGCATGAACTGGCTCGTACGGCGGGTAGGCATCGACGGTATATACCTGGACGATGTAGCCTTTGACCGCATCACGATGAAACGCATCAAACGCGTCCTCGTGCAGGATGGCCATCCCGGCATCATCGACCTGCATTCCGCGAACCAGTATAATAAACGCGATGGCTTTAACAACAGCGCCAATCTCTACCTCGAACATTTTCCCTACCTCAACCGCTTGTGGTTCGGGGAGTATTTCGACTACGAAAAAAATGACCCGTCGTTTTATTTGACAGAGGTCAGTGGCATACCGTTCGGGCTGATGGGGGAGATGCTTGAAAAGGGCGGCAATCCGTGGCGGGGCATGTTATACGGCATGACCAACCGCATGCCCTGGAGCGACAATGCCGATCCGCGCCCGATCTGGAAAGCCTGGGACGACTTCGGCATGGCCGGCACGGCGATGATCGGTTACTGGAGTCCGTTATGCCCGGTAAAAACGTCCGACAGTTCGGTACTTGCGACGGTGTATAAAAAAGCGGGAGCGGCGATGGTGTCGATTGCCAGCTGGGCCAACGGGGATGCATCCGTGCAGTTGTTGATCGACTGGGCGGCGTTGGGCATAGACTCCGCAAAGGCTACGATCGTGGCGCCGGCCATCAGCGGTTTTCAAGCGGCACAGGTCATTGGTGTGGGTGAATCAATTCATATTCCCAAGAGTAAGGGATTAATTTTAATAATAAGATAACCACGGAGACACCGAGGCACAAAGGAACACGGAGAAAGCCCTTGTGTCTCCATGCCTCCGTGATTCAATGAACTACGCAAACTTTACATCCGTCGCGTTCGCCTGCGCTTTCAACGCCAGCTCGGTCGCGAGGAAACAGTGAGCCTGCGGCATCGCGGTTTCGGTGCGATTGACCACATCGTCTACCAGTGCTGCGCCGTAAGGCAGTTCCTGTTTGCTTGAATCGATGTATTGTGTTTCTTTCTGGTTTACGAGGAAGAGGTGGCTGCCACCCGGCCGGCCGCCGATGTCGATGTTTTTACGGATTTCGATAAAACCTTCGGTGCCGAGTATAGTCAGCCTTCCGTCGCCCCAGGTGTCCAAACCGGCTGGTGTGAACCAGTCTACCCGGATATACCCCGAGCCACCGTTGCCGCGCAACATGGCATCGCCGAAGTCTTCAAATTTAGGGTACTGCGGGTGGTTGGTATTGCCAGTTTGCGAAGCGACCACTTCGGCTTTGGTGGAGTTGGTAAAAAACAGGTATTGGTCGAACTGGTGCGATCCGATATCGGTGATGATGCCGCCGAATCGTTTTTTGTCGAAGAACCATTCGGGCCGTGTCTTCGGGTTCATCTTGTGTGGGCCGAGACCTATTGTCTGGATCACTTTGCCGATCGCACCGGCCTTTACCAGGTCACCGGCCTTTACCGTGGCGCGGTTTTCCAGCCGTTCGCTGTACATGATCGAATAGATGCGTTTGGTTTCTTTTTGCACGCGGCGCACCTGCTCCAGCTGGTCGAGGCTGGTGACGCCGGGTTTGTCCACCATATAATCTTTGCCGTGTTGCATCACGCGGATGCCCAGCGGGGCGCGTTCATCGGGGATGCCGGCACTCAGCACGAGCTGGATGGATTTATCTTCCAGGATCTCTTTTTCGCTGGTTACCTGTTTTACCTGCGGGTACTTTTTAGCGAAGGCGGCTGCGAGATCAGGCTCCTTCGCGTAGAATGAAATAAACTGGCCGCCGCCACGTGTTACGGCTTCCACCTGTGAACCGATATGGCCGTGGTTGATGCCGATTACGGCAAAATTAATCCGTGCGGCCCAGGCTTTTTCTGGCACCGCCGGGTCGGGTGTTACTTCTACGATGGAAGCATGTGCTGCGTTTGGCAAGGTGCCGAGCACCATCATGCCCGCGGCGGTGCCCATGGTTTCCCGCAGAAATTTACGCCGGTTGAATTGAGGTCCTTTCATATTATTTTTTATTTATGGCCAACAATAATTATTGTAATGAACGTATGATTGTCTAAAATAACGGTAAAAATCGGTAATGGCGGGTGATAGCCGGTTTGAAATAAGTATTACTTTTAAAATGTTATCATCATAACTCACTTTAAACGCAACCTATGTGTGGTGAATACTTACCTGTTATCCGCAAGCACATGATGTCGTTCCCGGGTGTACGTGAAGGTATTTGTTTTGGCACGACGGCTTTTTACGTTGGCAAGAATTTACTAACCCGGATGAAAGAGGATGGCGAAACGCTGATGGTGCATACCCCTGACCGTGATGAATGGACCAAACTGGACGCCCATACATTTTTTGTAACGCCTCATTACGATAATTATCCCGCTGTATTGGTACGGCTTGCCAGCGTTGCGAAAGCTGACCTGCAGAAAATATTGACCGCCGCCTGGCGGAGTCGTGCCGGGGTGAAATTGCAAAAGCAGTTCGATGGCCGGTGAGCGGCAGGTAAGCCCAGGCAATTCCATTACTGGTACGTACAAAAAATTGATGCATAAATACAAGTCAATTGTTATGCTTTCCGACTTCTAATTCTTTAAGATATGAACCGGGAAGATTGATGCAGAGAAAATTACAAAGCAGAAGCAGTCATAAAAAGTATAAGACAAAAGGATTCTGACTATTTGCGGGATATAATTATCGGCTTTTCCAGAAAGTATTTCAAGTGTTTTATAAAAATCAAAATCTGTTGATTCAATCTTGAAAGTAATGAAAAAAACTTCAGCTGGGGCCAGTCGCGGGGAATCGGGGAGTGATTTAATGGGGTAGATGAAAGAGTGGTTTGACAAAGCGCATGATTATAATTCTTTACTTTTTTAAAGACCGTATCATTTTCTGTTATGCGTTGAATTTTCAACGCCGATCCCACCCGGCTTAAGGAAATTATCATTTGCGTTTCGACTGTTTTAATACTGATATTGAGCAACCCAGCCACTTCCCTGTAATTGAAGCCATTCTTCTTTATAAACAAAAGAGTAATTTACATTTATCAGGAAGTGAGTCGATAATCCTTTGAATCGCCACTATGCCTTCCCTTGAAACTAAAATCTTAATTCAGCATGTTCCCGATACAATGGTCCAAGCGTTTCCCTGAGTTTTTTGAAAAATTGGTAGCGCTGATCATGTACGCTCATAGCGGTCTTTTCCGGTTCTATTCTTTTACCTTCTTTCACCATTTTTCTGGAAGCTTCACTCAAATCTTTATAAACACCACCTGCTGTTAACGCTAACATGGAGCTGCCAACAAGCCCCATTTCATTTACAGAAGATATGGTAACAGGCAAACCTAAAACAT
Source organism: Chitinophagales bacterium (assembly GCA_038241595.1). GTDB lineage: Bacteria > Bacteroidota > Bacteroidia > Chitinophagales > Chitinophagaceae > JADCRZ01. The sequence goes on from JBBSSY010000173.1 coordinate 3,570, forward strand.
CTGCAAAAATTTGCGGCCACGCTTTAATGTTGACGCCTCCACCGCCCATCCTTACCTCTTTTACAAGCAGGTTATTTTCGAGCAGCGCATCATGGATATAACGCAAGGAATAAGCCACTCCTTCCAAAACAGAACGGGCAAAGTCAATTTTGCCATGGTTTCTGCGTATGCCAAAAAAAACGCCCGATGCATAGGGCCCTGTTTTTGAATCACGTTCTCCTGTCAAATAAGGTAAAGAGATCAGGGGCGGCTCGTTGGTAATTTTCAGCAGGTTTTCATCCTGCAGATCTACATCAAAAAGATTGTCTTGTATCCAGTTCAAAGGTAATGCCGCGTTGTTTAGTGCACCGCCATTCAAAAAAGTTCCTTTTTGTAAAGCATAGGCCTGTATGCGTTTATTTTCATTTCTATCAAGCGCCGGCTGATCACCGGGTATACGCAACATTGCTGTAGTGCCTAAGTTTATAATGCCCACATTTGGAGCGAGGCCACTAAGACCTACAGCTAAAGCGGCGCCATCGAATACACCCAGGGTTACCTGTACATTTTTTTTCAAGCCCAATGTAACGCATAATTCTTTTTTCAACGGTGCCATGAACTTTGTTCCATCGGCTGCCGGAGGAAATTGAGCTGGAGAAAGATTAAGTCTTGAAAGCAATTCTTCATCCCATTGAAAATGATTAGCATTGTAAAACTGTGTGGCAGCAGCCGTGCTGATATCAGTTACCCATTCTCCTGTCAGCCATTCAAATAAAAATGATTTGCTATCGGTAAAGTATTTTGCTTGTTTTAAAAGCGATGGTTTTTCTTTAGCAAAATAAAATAACCGTGGCAGCACATATTGACTGATAAGAGGACAACCCGTTTTCTGATAAATATCTACATCAGCAAACGCACGCATAAAATCAGAAAAAGTATGCTGAGAACGAATATCGGTTAACAGGGTCATGGCTGTAATTGGATTTCTTTGCTCATCCAACAACATCAACCCAAATTGATAGGTAGATGATACAACATATTCTACCTGGTCTTTATAAGGAGCTATCAGCACCTGCCTGCATACATCGAATAAAAGGCGTTTTAATTCTTCCGGGTCATGTTCACCTGCCCCTGGTTCACTGCTATTTGTTTGCAGCGGGTAAGAACGCACTAAAAGTATTTCGCCCTGTTCATTTATGATGCCTACTTTCAGATTGGTCGTGCCAAGATCTATTGCTAATGTCAGTGCCATATTATCTACGCTTGTTCAAAACTTCGGGATTGGCTAATTCTCCTGCAATACCGTTGTTTTGAAATACTGAAACCGTATCATCTACACAGGTTTGCCCCATACCATGCAAAGATTCCCAGGAATAGCCGCCAAGGTGCGGTGTAATGATTACATTATCAAGTTTAGCCAACCGATGGTTACCATCAATGGGCTCTCCTTCCACGACATCTGTAGCATACGCACCCATAGGGCCATTCTGCAATGCCTCATACAAAGCATCTTCATCTACCAGCTCGCCGCGGCAGGTGTTCACCAGCACGGCTCCTTTTTGCATAGCGACAAATTGAGCTTTGCCCATCATTCTTTTTGTTTCGGCGGTGAGGGGGCAATGAAACAGCATTGCGTTGGAACTGCTGATCAATTCTTCGAGCGTCACTTCCCTGGCATTAAATTGCTTGAACCTTTCTTTAGCAATATAAGGATCGGTGGCGATGATGTTTGCGTTAAAACCTTTTGATAAAATTTCTGCAGAACGTGAGCCAATATTCCCCAGGCCAATGATCCCAATCGTTTTTCCCATTAGTTCCATCCCTACCATCCGGGAGCGACTTGCCCAATCGCCATTTTTTACCGCCTGCGATCCCTGTGGTAGCAACCTGGACGCAGCCATGAGCAATGACACTGCATACTCTGCCACCGCTTCTCTCTCCACTATTCCTTTCACTCTTGACACCTGGATACCCAGTTCTGTAGCAGCCAATAAATCTACGTTGTCGCAGCCAATGCCATGCCTGGCCAGCAATTTGAGTTTGGTACACAGCTCCAACGTTTCGCGGGGAAACCTGGGCGTGACACTGGCAATGATGCCGTCTGAATTTTTAATTTTTTCTGCGAGTGCAATTCCGTCAATATCTGCTGGTACAGTAACATGTTGTATATCTGCAAATTTTTCAAGCGTAGCGATGTGTTCGGTAAAATGCTTGCCGAAAGTACTGGAGTTGACAATCGAAATAAGTGGTCTGTTCATTTGTAATAATTCTTTAGGAATGTCGCTGATTTATCGGGTTAAAGAAATCAGCCTTGAAATTATATTATTAAGGAAATGGTGATGCAATCTTCACTACAATTAGCTACCGGCTATTGATAATATGATGAACCTTGAACTGCTGGGTGAAGTCACAAAGCTTTGTGGCGATTCTTCATGGTGAATGATAGGCGATGCGTGGCTCTACACATACAACTGCCGGAAGACACAATCTTGCCATAGGCGTAAAGTTATACTTTTTTATTACGTCGTCAAATACAATATACGATGCAACAGCACAATATATTTCTGTGGATTATCGGCAGGAACTCAACAACAGCTATTCAAGATTAGGATTTATATCTACTTCAGACTGAGGCACGGGCCAGGTATCATCAACGGGCTGTTGTTTTTTCAACCAACGGCTGTAAGGGGCGTTTGGGGTTGTGGCATATTTTTCCTGACAGGCCGTGGAGACGCCGGGTATGGATGACCGTAATAAACACCTTTTAGAACGATAGTTGCTGTTGATTATATTCCGGATGATCGGGATTCTATAACACTATTCATCAATCTCAACGTTTTTTAAAGTCTATAACGGGGGCATTGCTAGCGGTGTCCTGCGCCAACGCAAACTGGGTAGCTAAGTGGCTCGCTATGATTAGTTATCATTTCATCTTTTTGTGTTTTCTTATGAACAGATCAAAGATGGGATTATGTGCAATTTTAAATAAAAATCAATAGATGTTTGGGGTGATTGTCTATGCAGCATAAGTTGTTTTATAGAAAAGATTATTTGATTTTCTCCTCGACTTTCCTTTTAATTCAAGACGGTGGGATTTGGCTGTCATTCTGTCCATAAGTACAGAGGCGTGAGGCTAATGTTCTGATAACGCGGACGCATCCTTTACCTAACGGTACATACCGCATACCCGAACTAGAACCGTAGATTTTGTTATTTTTTAATAATTTTCAGTAGCCTAAAAAGGAAAAAGCCCGCAAATTGACAATTTACGAGCTTTTAAAACAATTTAAAATTCATTCCAGCGGAGAGAGAGGGATTCGAACCCCCGGACCTGTAACAGTCAACGGTTTTCAAGACCGCCGCATTAGACCGCTCTGCCATCTCTCCGCGGCAAATGTACAAGTTGAAATCTTTTAGCCAAAATTATTATGGAAAAAAA